>JBBJOB010000160.1:0-5116 GCA_037721455.1 Solirubrobacteraceae bacterium
GAGCGGCCGAAACCTGCGTCAGGGATCAAGCTAGCAGTCGCACCGGCCAGCTCGGGGACCAAAAAGGTGCTACCAGCGAGATCAGGTGATCGGGATGGCGTTGCGCCCGCGATGGAGGGGGCCGCGGCGCTCGTGCTCCATCTCACGCGCGATGGCGTCGGCCAGGCCCGCGCCGAAGGAGCGCTCGACGAGCCAGAGGGCCAGGTCGATCCCGGCCGTCACACCGCCGGCCGAGAGGACGTCGCCGTCGTCGACGACCCGCGCGTCGACGACCTCCACGCCGCGCTCGCGCAGTTCCTCCCGGGCGCGGTGGTGGGTTGCGGCCTCCCGCCCGTCCAGCAGGCCGGCCGCGGCGACGATCCCCGCGCCGGCGCATACCGAGGCGATGGTGGTGCCGCCGGCGTGCAGCCGGGCGATGGCGGCGGGCAGCTCACCGCGGGCCTCGGCGCGGGCGCCGGTCTGGGCGCTGTCGTTCCACCCGCCGCCGGGGATCACGAGCAGGTCGGGAGCGGACTCGCCGTCGAGCGCGCCGTGGGGCACGACGGTGGCGCCGTGGCTCGTGGGCACGGTCTGGGCCGGGTGCAGGGTCACGAGGCGCACCGCGATGTCCGCTCCCCCGAGGCGGGCGTTGGCCAGCACCTCGAAGGGTCCGAAGGCGTCGAGGTCGTCGAAGGCCGGGAAGATGACCACCGCGGCATCCACGGTCGTCTGCTCCTCACCCTGCGCCGGGAGCGCCGGCGCGCAGGGTGGCCTCGAAGTCGGTCTTCGCGATCGGCCCCAGGGCGGGCGTCGTCGCGCCCGCGTCGCGGTAGCGCGCCAGGCCGTCGCGCACGCCCGTCTCGTCGCCCACCGCGGTGAGCGCCGCGAGGAAGTCATCGGAGATCGCCGCCTGCATGGCCGTCGCGTCGCCGCCCGCGGCGTCGTAGGCCTCGATGTCGGCGCCGAATCCCGAGCGCTCGAGCATCGTGCGGTAGAAGGGCAGGCCGAGGTAGGGGAGCAGGTCGCGGCGCATGGCGGCCCAGGCCGCGTGGGGGTCGTCGGTCAGCGCGCCCGGCACCCCCGCGACGACGTCGAAGCCCTCGAGCGTCCTCCCGGCGCGCTCGCGGCCCTCGCGCACGCAGGGTATCACCACGTCGCGGATGTAGCTCGGGTTGCACAGCCACAGCATCACGCCGTCGGCCACCTCGCCGGCCAGGCGCAGCATGTTGGGCGACAGGGCGGCCATGAGGATGCGCAGATCGGGCCGGGGAGGAAGGCCCAGGACGAAGTCCGTCGACCACTTCTCGCCCGCGGGCGGCTGCTCGCCGGCCAGGATCGCGCGCACGATGGCCACGTACTCGCGCATCTCGGCCACCGGCCGGTCGATCGTCTGCCCGTGCCAGCCCTCGACGATCGGGCGGTGGCTGACGCCCAGGCCCAGGTCGAGCCGACCGCCGCTCAGCTCGTCGATCGTCGCCGCCGTCTGGGCCATCGTCGCCGGCGTGCGGGTGTAGATCGGCACGACGCCGGTACCCACGCGGATGCGCTGGGTGGCCAGCGCGTAGGCGGTCAGGACGGTCAGCGACTCGCGGCCGTTGACGTGCGTGACGTAGACGGCGTCGTAGCCCAGCTCGTCGGCCAGGCGCACCCGCGTGACGGCGTCGTCCAGCGAGCGCCCTGTGGAGATGAAGCAGCCGGTGGCCACGGGGATGGAGACTACGTGCGGGCGGCCTGCGACCGGATGAACCATCAGCGCTTGAGCAGGATGAACATCAGCACGCCGGCGAAGGCCAGCGTCCCGAAGCTCAGCGCTGTGCCGAGGTTGACCGCGCCCAGCAGCTCGGCCGCCAGCGTGGCGGCGACGAACGCGCCCGCGAGCATGCCCAGGTCCTCGGCGGTGCGCCTCAAGTCGCGCCCGCCCGCGCCTCGAGCGCCCGGGTGAGGGCCGCGACCTCGAGCGCCGGGTCCTCCTCGTCAAGCGCTCGCCGCGCCGCCCGCCGACCGCCCAGCGCCCGCAGGCCGCGGTCGCCGTGCTCGGCGTGGAAGTCGGCCAGCGCGCCCGCGCGGCGGGCAACCAGACGGCGGGCGGGGAGGTCGAGGCCCGCGCGGTGCGCGTCGAGCGCGTCGATGAGTTCGCCAAAGCCCTGCACGGGAGCGACGGACGATACGGAGACGACCTGCGTGGCGTGCTCCCCGACGGAGCGCAGCGTGGCAACGAGATCCCGCCGGGCGCGCTGGGCCACCGTGCCCAGGTCGGCCTTGGTGACCACGAGCACGTCGGGGATCTCCATGATCCCGCTCTTGAGGAACTGGAGCGCGTCGCCCGAGCCCGGTTGCACCACGACGGCCACGGTGTCGGCCACCTCGGCCACCTCGGTCTCCGACTGACCAACGCCGACCGTCTCGACCACGACCACGTCGAAGGCCGCGGCCAGCGCCTGGGCCGCCGCGCGGGTGGCGGGCGCCAGGCCGCCCAGGCGGTCGCCGGCGGCCGTGGAGCGGATGAAGGTCGCGTGGTCGGCGGGGTCGGAGGCGATCCGCGCCCGGTCGCCCAGCAGCGCGCCGCCCGAGCGCTTGGACGAGGGGTCCACGGCCAGCACCGCGACGCTTCGATCGCGCTCCCGCCACGCGCCCACCAGCTCGGACAGCAGCGTCGACTTGCCCACGCCGGGCGGGCCGGTGACCCCGATGATGTGCGCCTGGGCCTCGCCGCCCAGCGCGGCGGGCGCCACCTCGTGCAGCAGCGCCTCGACCTCCCCGGCCTCCTGGGCCGGCCGGCTCTCGACCAGGTTGAGCACCGCGGGCGCGACCGACAGCTCCGCCTCGCGCAGCCGGCGTCCCAGGTCGGCGCCCGAGGGCCCGTTCAAGTGATCACCTCGAAGGCATGGCGTCGTCCGGGGCCGAAGCGGTAGACGGCGAAGTGATGGTCGAAGGTGGCGCCGGCCCGGCGTTGCAGGAGCAGCCAGGTCTCCACCAGCACGTGGTCGGTGGTGACCAAATCCTCGCCGGCCCCCAGCACGCCCTTCGCGGCATCTGCCTCACCACACGACCTCCACGTCATAGTCGGCGAACGCCGCGTCAGACCCGACGAGCGGGATGCCCTCGGCCTGCGCCTGGGCGATGAGCATGCGGTCGAACGGGTCGGCGTGGTGCAGCGGAAGCCTCCCTGCGGCCAGGGCGTGGCGCTCGGTGATCGCGAGGATCTGGACGTCTGATGAAAGCAGCGCATCGAAGTACGCCTCGGGAAGTCGCAGCTTGCCGCGGCGCTGCTTGATCGCCATCTCCCAGATCGATGCCGAGCTGATCACCGCGCGGGTTCGCCGGTCGTCGAGCAGACGGAGCGCGCGACCGCTGAGGCCGCCCGCTTCGGTCGTCCAGAGCAGCAGTGCCTGGGTGTCCAGCAGGACCGCCGCCATCAGTCGACGACCCCGAAGGCACGCGCCTCATCCTCGCTCAGCTCGTCGAAGTCCTCGGCGACCTCCACCTCGCCGGCGAATCGCCCCTTCAGATCCGCGAACGTCATGCCGCCGGGGCTCCGGGAGAGCACGGCGACGGCCACGTTGCCGCGCCGGATCTCGATCTGTTCGCCAAGTTCCACCTCGCGCAACAGGCGCGAGAGTTGGGTCTTGGCCTCCTGGACGGTGACGCTACGCATCGTGGGCGAGACTAGCGACCCACCCTGACCTGGTCAACATGGTCACAGCCGAAACGGATCTTCCCGCAAAGGGCCACCCATGTCGAGCGGTCAGGCTCGAGCGTCGCGGGTGCCCAAGGCCGTAGCGTGGCTGCCTCGGGTGGGTCCCGCGCCGTCCACCCCGTTGCGCTGCGCCACGAGCGCGACGATGTCGCTCATGATCACGCCCATGTCGAAGTCCTTGGGCGTGTAGACGGCGGCGACGCCCGCCTCGCGCAGGGGCGCCACGTCGGCCTCGGGGATGATGCCCCCGACCACCACCGGCGCCTCGACGCCCGCATCGCGCAGGCCCGCGATCAGGTCGGGGATGAGCTCGCGGTGTGAGCCCGACAGGATCGAGAGGCCGACCACGTGGACGCCCTCCTGCAGCGCGCTGGCCACGATCTGCGACGGCGTCAGGCGGATGCCCTCGTAGACGACGTCCATGCCCAGGTCGCGGGCGCGCACGGCGATCTGCTCGGCGCCGTTGGAGTGCCCGTCCAGGCCCGGCTTGCCGACCAGGATCTTCAGGCGGCGGCCCAGCGTCTCGCTCACGCGCTCGACCTCGTCGCGCTGGCGCTCCATGTCCTGCGAGGGCACTGCGGCCGCGGCCTCGCCCACGCCGGTGGGCGCGCGGTACTCGCCGAAGGCGTCGCGCAGGGCCTGCGCCCACTCGCCGGTGGTCACGCCCGCGCGGGCGGCCTCGATCGTGGCGGGCATGATGTTCTGCGTGTCGTCGGCGGCCAGACGTCGCAGCTCCTCCAGGGCGTGCGCGACTGCCGCGTCGTCGCGCTCCGTGCGCCAGCGCTCGAGCTCCTCGCGCTGGCCGGCCTCGACGCCCGGGTCGACGGTGAGGATGCCGCCGTCGTCGCCCTCGGCCATCGGGGAGGGCTCGCTCTCGGCGTAGCGGTTGATTCCCACCACGACCTGCTCGCCCGACTCGATGCGCCTCAGCCGCTCGCGGTGGGAGTCCACCAGCGCCGCCTTCATGTAGGCCACGGCCTCGACCGCGCCGCCGTGCTCCTCCACGACGGCCATCTCGGCCCGGGCGCCATCGGCCAGCTCGTCCACCAGCCCGTCCATGACCTTGGAGCCCTCGAAGATGTCGGGGTACTCGAGCAGGTCGGTCTCGTAGGCCAGCACCTGCTGGATGCGCAGCGACCACTGCTGGTCCCAGGGACGCGGGAGGCCCAGGGCCTCGTTCCAGGCCGGGAGCTGGATGGCGCGGGCACGGGCATCGCGGCCCAGGGTCACGGCCAGGGTCTCCAGCACGATGCGCTGGACGTTGTTCTCGGGCTGGTTCTCGGTCAGCCCCAGCGAGTTGACCTGCACGCCGTAGCGGAAGCGCAGGGCCTTGGGGTCCTCCACGCCGTAGCGCGTGCGCCCGATCTCCTCCCACAGTCGCCCCATCGCGCGCAGCTTGGCGTGCTCCTCGACGAAGCGCACGCCGGCGTTGACGAAGAA
>JBBJOB010000161.1:0-5101 GCA_037721455.1 Solirubrobacteraceae bacterium
CGAACGCTTCTTCTCCCACCGCCGCGACGGCGGGGTCACCGGTCGCCAGGCGGGCGTGGCGTGGTTGATCTGATCCGTGGCCTCGATCCTGCGGGGGTGCGCGCGGGCCTGGCCGAGGTGCGCGAGCGGGTGGGACCGGGGGTGGAGATCGTCGTCGCCACGAAGTACCTGCCCCTCGAGGAGCTCCCGGCGCTGCGCGAGGCCGGGGTCACGACCCTGGGCGAGAGCCGCGCGCAGGATCTGCAGGCCAAGCACGATGCCCAGCCCGACCTCGCCTACGAGTTCATCGGCCACCTGCAGAGCCGCAAGGTCCGCCAGGTCGCCCCGCTGGTGCGCCGCATCCACTCGGTGGCCTCCGACTCGGCCGTGGCCCAGCTTGCCCGGCACGGGCGGGCCGACCTCGAGTTGCTCGTCGAGGTCAACGTCGCCGGCGAGGAGGGCAAGTCGGGCCTGGACCCGGTTGACCTCGACACCTTCCTCGACGGCCTGCGTGCGGCCGGTGGGGGCGAGGTGGCCGGGCTGATGACCATGCCTCCGCTGGCCTCGCGGCCGCAGGACAGCCGGCGCTGGTTCGCCGCGCTGCGCGAGCTGGCGGCCGACCGGGGGTTGCGCCACCTGTCCATGGGCACCAGCCAGGACTTCGAGGTGGCCGCGCAGGAGGGGGCGACGATCATCCGCATAGGAGGCAGGATTCTGTCCCCCCGCGGCTAATCTCCGCTGCGTATGGCTTTCAAGGACTCCTGGCACCGCACGCTGGTCTACTTCGGCCTGGCCGAGGATCGCGACCCCTACACCGAGGAGCACCACCAGGAGCCCTACGAGCCCGAGGCCGAGCTCGAGGACCGCTACCGCGAGCGCCCCGCGAACGTCCGCCGCATGCCCAACCGCCGCCGGGGCAACGACTTCGACGACATCTTCGCCGACGACGAAGGCCCACGGACAGCTCAGCTCCGGCCCGTTCAGGGAGGCCGCAACGGAAAGGACGTGCGCGTGCACCTGGTGGTTCCCAAGTCCTTCAACGACGCCCAGCAGGTGGCCGATCGTTTCAAGGACACGGTCCCGGTGATCCTCAACCTGCAGGGCACCGAGACCGATCTCTCCAAGCGCCTCATCGATTTCGCCAGCGGGCTCACCTACGCGCTCGACGGCGGCATGCAGCGCATCGCCGACAAGGTCTTCATGCTCACGCCGCGCAACGTCGAGATCTCCGCAGAGGAGCGGGCCCGGCTGATCGAGAAGGGCTTCTTCAACCAGTCCTGAGTATGCGGCTCGGCCTTATCGGCGCCGGCAACATGGCTCGTGCGCTCGCGCGCGGGTGGAACGAGCCGATCCTGTGCACCGACGCCTTTCCCGGGCGGGCGCAGGCGCTGGTCGACGAGGTCGGCGGCGAGGCGGTGGCCACCAACGCCGAGCTGGCGGAGCGCGTCGATGTGCTCATCCTGTGCCACAAGCCCGCCGGCCTGGGGCCCGTGGCCGATGAGGTCGCCGGCCGCGCCCGGGGGGTGGTCTCCATCCTCGGTGGCGTGCCGCTGGCCGAGGTCAAGCGCGCCTACTCCGGCGCCCCCGTGGTCCGCATCCTGCCCAGCACGCCCGTCGAGGTGGCCCGGGGCGTCTGCGTGCATGCGCGCGATCCCGAGGCCGACGCCGCCCACACCGAGGCGGTGCTCGAGCGCTTCGGGCGCCTGGGGCCGGTCGTGACCCTCGACGAGGCGCTCGTCGACGTGGCCATGGGACTGATGAGCAACGCGCCCGCCTACTATGCGCTGCTGGCCGAGGCCCAGGTCGATGCCGGCGTGGGTCGGGGCCTGCCCGCCGACGTGGCCGCCCGGCTCGTCGTGGGGACCATGGCCGGCACCGCCGCGCTGATCGACCGGCGGGCCATGGACACCCTGGCCGTCCGCCGCGAGGTGACCTCGCCGGGCGGCTCCACCGCGCGCGGCCTGGCCGCGCTGGAGCGCCACGGGGTACGGGCCGCCTTCGCTGCGGCCCTCGACGCGGTGCTCGACCCCGAACGGCCATGATGGGCCGGTACCCGACCCCGGAGGCGCAATGATCGCCAACGCCATCGCCGATTTTGTCTCGGCGCTGATCCTGGTCTACATCATCCTGATCTTCGCCTACATCATCAGCTCGCTGGTGCAGTCCTTCGGTGCGCGCATCCCCTACGCGCGCTGGTCCTCGGCGTTGCTCGGGTTCCTGCGTGAAGTGTGCGAGCCCTACCTGAGCCTCTTCCGGCGGTTCATCCCGCCGCTGGGCCCGCTGGACCTCAGCCCGATCGTGGCCATCTTCACGCTGCAGATCGTGGGCAACGTGCTGCTGGTGCCGCTCATCCGCTCGTTCGCTTGAGCGCCCGCGTCGCGTGGCTGCGCGCGAGCATGGTGCTCGCGGTGGTCGTGGCCGTCGATCAGGGGGTCAAGCTCTGGGTCACCGGGGCGCTGGAGCGCGGGGAACGCCGCGACCTCCTACCGCTCGTCGACGTGGTCAATGGCCGCAACACGGGCGTCGCCTTCGGCCTGCTGCAGGACCGCGCCGCGCTGGTGGGGATCGCCGTGGGCCTCGCGGTCGCCGCGCTGCTCGTCTTCTTCGCGCGCAACGCGCGCGGTCCCGCCCTGTGGCTGCCCGTGGGGATGCTGCTGGGGGGCGCCGTGGGCAACGTGATCGACCGCATCCGCGTCGGGGCGGTCATCGACTTCCTCAAGCTTCCGGCGTGGCCGGCCTTCAACGTCGCCGACGCAGCCATAACCGTGGGCGTCGTCGTCCTGTTCGTGGTGGTCGAGCTCAACGCACGCGCCGAGCGGCGCGCGGGCGAAGATGGAACTCCCGGTCCCGCCTGAGGCCGCCGGGGAGCGCCTGGACGCCTTCCTGGCCGTGCCGCTGGGCTCGCGCTCCCGCGCGCAGCGGCTGATCGACGAGGGGCGGGTGACCGTGGACGGCGCGACGCGCCCCAAACGCCACCTGGTGCGCGCCGGGGCCGTCGTGGTGGTCGACGAGCCGCCGGAGCGTCGGCTGTCCGCCCCGGGCCCGCAGGCGCCCTTCGCCGTCGCCTGGGAGGACGAGCACCTGCTCGTGGTCGACAAGCCCGCGGGCGTCGTGGTGCACCCGGCGCGGGGCAACCGCACGGGCACGCTGGCCCAGGCCCTGAGCGCTGCCGGCACGGGTGCCGCCGGCGGCGAGGACCCGGCGAGGGCGGGCCTCGTGCACCGCCTGGACCGCGACACCTCGGGCCTGCTGCTGGTCGCGCGCACCGAGGAGGCCCACCGCGCGCTCAAGGCCCAGCTGAGCGAGCGGGGCATCGAGCGCAGCTACGTCGCGCTGGTCGACGGCCGCCCGCCCGCGCGCAGCGGCACCATCGACGCGCCGATCGGACGCGACCGCCGCGTGCGCACCCGCATCTCCACCGACACCGACGCGCCGCGCGAGGCGCGCACCCATTTCACCGTCGAGCGCGAGCTGCCCGCCGCCACGCTGCTGAACGTGACGCTGGAGACCGGGCGCACCCACCAGATACGCGTGCACCTGGAGGCCATCGGCCATCCCGTATGCGGCGACCCGGAGTACGGCCGCGCGGGCGCCTTCGGCCTCGCACGCCAATTCCTGCACGCCGTCGCCCTGGCCTTCGCCCACCCGGCGACCGGGGTTCAGGTCCGCGTCGAGTCGCCGCTGCCAGACGATCTGGCAGCGGCACTCGGGCGCGCAGAAGGCGGACCGGACCACCGGAGGTAGGGGAAGGGAGGGCCGGCCCGCACACTCCACAACGCAGGCATCCGCGAAACCTTGCGTAAACTCCGTCGGGTTCCGTAATCCAACCCCGCCCGAACACAGCGGAGCGCGGCCCTGCCCGGCACCCCTAGGCGCCGGGTTCGCGCCATCCGCACGGGCGGTGAACCACCCACCACAACGATCAAGGGAGCAGCACCATGGCCGACGTCGGCATCAGGGAGCTGCTGGAGGCCGGCGTGCACTTCGGCCACCAGACGCGCCGCTGGAATCCGAAGATGCGCCGCTTTCTCCACGGCGAGGCGGCAGGCATCTACTTCATCGATCTGCTCAAGACGCAGAGGCTGCTGCGCGACGCGCGCGAGTTCGCCTCCGCGCTGAGCCACCGCGGGGGCACCGTCCTGTTCGTGGGCACCAAGAAGCAGGCCCGCGACGGGATCAAGGACATCGCCGAGAGCGCCGGGATGCCCTACGTCAACCACCGCTGGCTGGGCGGCCTGCTGACCAACTACCAGACCATGAGCGCGCGCATCAAGCGCCTGCACGACCTGGAGCGCTACGAGACCGAGGGCCAGCTCGAGCTCCTGCCCACGCGCGAGCGCCTGGCCGCCGAGGCCGACCTGGCCAAGCTGCGCGCCAACCTGGGCGGCGTCAAGAACATGCAGCGCGTCCCCGATGCGATGTTCGTCGTCGATCTCAATGTCGAGGTCACCGCGGTGCGCGAGGCCCAGCGCCTGCGCATCCCGATCATCGGCCTGGTCGACACCAACTGCGACCCCGACGGCATCGACTTCGTGGTGCCCGGCAACGACGACGCGATCCGCTCCTGCGCGCTCATCACCAAGGCCATCGGCGACGTGGTAGGCGAGGGCCGCCGCCTGTTCCGCGAGGAGGAGGACCGCGCGCGCCGCGAGGCGGAGGAGCAGGCCCGTCTCGAGGCCGAGGAGAAGGCCCGCCGGGAGGCCGAGGAGGAGGCAGCGCGTGAGGAGGCGGCCCGCCAGGAGGCGGCCCGCGAGGAGGAGCGTGCCCGCCAGAGCGAGCTGGTCAGCGCCGAGGGCGGCGGCGACCGCCAGGTCGCCGAGGCGCAGGTGGCCGAGGCCGTCCAGGGGGGCGGTCGGCCGCACCCCGACCCGAAGGTGACCCCCCAGGCCAACGAACCCGAGGCCAAGCGCACGCGCAAGAGCGGCGACGACGGACCGCCCTCCCCCAAGGCCGCCCCGGTCGCCGAGGCCGAGGCCAAGACGCCCGATCCCGCGTCGGCCGTCGAGACGCCCGTCACCGAGGCGGTCGCTCCGGACGGGGCGCCGGCGGCTGACCCCGGGGCGCCGGCCGAGGAGGCCGCCCCCGACCCCGGGGCGCCGGCCGAGGAGGCCGCCCCCGACCC
>JBBJOB010000162.1:0-5095 GCA_037721455.1 Solirubrobacteraceae bacterium
TCACGGCGTTCCCTCTCTCGGACCTTACGCCGGGGGCGCTGGCCGACGACGCGGGCAGTCCGCGCTTCGACGCGCCCGCCCTCGGCCTGCAGGGGGCCACGCCTCAGGAGATCCTGCACGCGGCGGACCGGCGCTGGGGAACGTCCGCCAGTGACGACGTGGCCGCCTTCCACGCCGCCGTGGCGGCGGCCGAGGACGACGGCGACCTCGAGCGGGCGGCCAGCCTATGGGCCCGCGTCGTCGATCTGGGCGACGTACGAGGGTTCTTTGGCCTCGGGTACACGCTGCTCGACCTCGGCCGGCCTCATGAGGCGTACGAGGTGCTCCTGCGGTACGAGGAACTGACTCCGGGCAACGCGTGGTCGTCCTTCTACGTCGGGCGTGTCTGCGAACGGCTGGGCGTGCGTCAGCAGGCTGTGTCTGCTTACCGAAGGGCCGTCGGGGCGCAGCGGGCGGGCAGCTACGCGACCGAGGCCAGCGAGCGGCTGCTCGCGCTCGGGGAGCCGGCCGACCTCGGTCTCCCGGAGGCCGCGGACTCAGCGAGCGTTTCCAGCGCGGCGACGCGCGTCCCTTCCTATCTCGCGCCGGTCTCGATGATCGAGGCCTACCAGTCCCGAGCGATGGCAGCCAGACGCGTGCTGGTGGACCAGGCCGAGGAGACTGGCGTTGGGCTCCCCGTTCTTCACGCGACGACGGCGACCGGTGATTCTGTCCTGATGGGACTGCTGATGCTCGCCCTCGACCCAAGGGTGTTGGCGCGGACGGGTATGCAAAGCGGGCGGGGCCGGGACGACGAGCGGCTCCTGCGCGACGGCATGCGGTCGACGGCCCTCGCCGACGCCTGGGCGTTCGCGACGTACGCGGTCGCGGTCAGAGCGGTGAGAGACGCTTCGGAGGCCCACGAGCGCGACAGATATCGGCAGCTCATCGATCAGCTCGTCGCGCTCCACGCGCCGAGCGACGAAGGATACGAAGCCATCGAGGCCGCCGTGTCGTCCCCGCATATGGATATCGATTGGGTCTTCACTGACGAAGTACTACGGTCGCTCGTCGGAAGCGACGCCACGCGCTTGGCCGTCTTCGGGACCGGCTCGCGCCACGACCGAGCACTGCTCGCGAGCATCTGGTCGGATGGCGCAGGAGTCCTGCGGGCGGCTCTGACGGCCACGGACTGACCACCGGGACGGGACACTGCTCCCAGTTCACGGTCTCATGTCTTGTCGGCCGGCTTCGAGCTGCTGGCCGAGGTCGTCTCGCCCAGATCCGCCTCCCGCGGAGGAGGTCGAATCGCTCGAGCGTCGCCACGGTGCCCGTTTCCGCCGTCAGCGGCCCGGGCACGACGAACGAAGGATGGCGCTGGGCCCGATCCTCTTCGATCTCAACGGCACGCTGCTGGACATCGCGACGATCTCGCGACCGTGGGGGAGCGAGCGGGGGCCGCTGGCGCTGCGGGCGCTGGACGACGCGGTGATGGCGGGCATGGTCGCCACGCTGACCGGCACCTATCGGCCCTTCGCCGAGCTGCTGCACGCCGCGCTCGACAGGCGGGTTCGCGTCCAGGGGCTGGATGCGGGCCTCGTCGACGACGCGCTCGAGCTGACCAGGCGCATGCCGCCCTATCCCGAGGTGCCGGGGGCGCTGGATCTGCTGCGTGCCCGTGGCGTCCGTCTCGCCGTGCTCAGCAACAGCGCGGTCGAGATCGCCGAGGCGGCGCTGGAGCGCGCCGGCCTGCGCGACCGCTTCGAGCTGGTCACCGGCACCGACGCCGTGGAGGCCTTCAAGCCCGATCCGCGGCCCTACCGCCACGCCGTCGAGCAGCTCGGCGTCGCGGCCCAGGAGGTCACGATGGTCGCCGCGCACTGGTGGGATGTCGAGGGCGCCAAGCGCGCCGGGCTGCGCACGGCCTGGGTGGCCCGCCGGGAGCGGATCCTGCGCGCGACCGTCCCCGATCCCGACGTCCGCGGCGAGGACGTCCGCGATGTGGCCGCCGCGCTCGTCGCCTGAGCGGGCGGCGCGGGTACGCTCGCCGCCCGATGCCCCGCGACTGGACCGATCTCTTCGTGCTGCCCGACGGCGAGGCTCCCCCGGCGAACGCCGACGGCGAGGAGCAGGAGGGCGGCCGCGGGCGCGGGCGCTTCTTCCGCCGGCTGCGCGACAACCTCTCCAAGACCCGCCAGGCGCTGGGCGCCGAGATCCAGGCCACGCTCTTCGAGACCGTCGACGAGGACACCTGGGAGCGCCTGGAGGAGGCGCTGATCATGGCTGACGTCGGCGCCTCCACGACGGCGAAGGTCGTCGCCCAGCTCGAGGAGGAGGCCCGGGAGGGCGGGTTGGAGGGCGGCGAGGCACTGAGCGCCCGCCTGACCGAGCTGCTGGCCGGGATCGCGCGCACCGAGCAGCCCGTGGAGATCGACCTCGGTCCTGAGCCGACGGTGATCATGGCCGTGGGCGTCAACGGCACCGGAAAGACGACGACCATCGGCAAGCTCGCCTGGCACCTGCAGCGAGAGCTGGGCCGCACGGTGCTCCTGGGCGCCGCGGACACCTTCCGCGCCGCCGCCGTCGAGCAGCTCCAGGGCTGGGCTCAACGCGCCGGCTGCGAGGTCGTCACCGGCCGCGAGGGAGCAGACCCCGGCTCGGTGGCCTTCGAGGCGGTCCGCCGTGGGCGCGAGCAGGGCGTGGACGTGGTCATCATCGACACCGCCGGGCGTCTGCACACCCAGGACGACCTCATGGGCGAGCTGACCAAGATCCGCCGCGTGATCGGCAAGCAGCTCGAGGCGGCACCGCACGAGACGCTGCTCACCGTTGACGCCACCACGGGCCAGAACGGTCTGCGTCAGGCCAAGCTCTTCTCCCAGGCGGTCCCGGTGGACGGTGTGGTGCTGACCAAGCTCGATGGCACGGCCAAGGGCGGCATCGCCCTGGCCATCGCGGGGGAGCTGGGCATCCCCGTGAAGCTCATCGGGGTGGGCGAGGCCCTGGAGGATCTGCGCCCCTTCGACGCCGACGACTTCGCACAAGCCCTCATCGCCCCGTAACGTCGCCGGAGGTCCTCGCTTGCGACGTGTGACGTCGCCTTTGGTCGTCGGTTCCGACGACCGAAGGCGAAACTGTCTTACTCTCCACCCGTGGACGCCTGGATCGTCTTCCTCATCGTCGCCGCCCTGCTCGCCGTCGGCGAGGTGCTCACGCTGAGCTTCTTCCTCGGCCCCTTCGCCGTGGGCGCGCTGGCCGGGATGGTGGCCGAGCTGATCGGCGCCCCGCTCGTGCTCAGCTTCACGCTGGCCATCGTCGTCTCGGTCGCGTCCTTCGGCGTCGTGCGCCCGATCGCGCGGCGCCACCGGACGACGCGCCCATCGCTGCGCACGGGCGTCGACGCGCTCATCGGCGAGGAGGCGACGGTCGTCCAGGCCGTCGACAACGACGCCAACGCCGGCGCGGTGCGTCTGGCCGGCGAGGTGTGGACCGCCCGAGCGTTCGACGAGAGGCTCATCGAGAGCGGGCGCAAGGTGCACGTGGTGGAGATCCGGGGCGCGACAGCGCTCGTCAGCGAGCTGTGAGGAGGTAGGGGTATGGGACCGATAGCCCTGATCGTGATCGCCGTGCTGGTGCTGTTCCTGGCCGCGCGGACCGTGCGCATCATTCCCCAATCCAAGGCGGGTGTGGTGGAACGCCTGGGGCGCTACCAGCGCACCCTGGGCCCGGGCCTGGCCATCGTGATCCCCTTCATCGACAAAGTCCGTCAGCTCACCGATCTGCGCGAGCAGGTGGTCTCCTTCCCGCCCCAGCCGGTGATCACCGAGGACAACGTCTCGGTCGGCGTCGACACCGTCCTGTACTTCACGATCACCGACCCCAAGGCCGAGCTCTACGAGGTCGCCAACTCGCTGGTGGCCATCGAGCAGCTCACCGTCACAACGCTGCGCAACATCATCGGCTCGCTGACCCTCGAGCAGGTGCTGACCAGCCGCGACCAGGTCAACGACCGCCTGCGCATCGTGCTCGACGAGCGCACCGGGCGCTGGGGCATCCGCGTCAACGGCGTGGAGCTCAAGGCCGTGGAGCCGCCCGCGTCCATCCAGCAGGCCATGGAGAAGCAGATGCGCGCCGAGCGCGACCGCCGCGCGAGCATCCTCACGGCCGAGGGCGAGAAGGCCTCGGCGGTCCTCACCGCGGAGGGCGCCCAGCAGGCCGCCGTCCTGCGCGCCCAGGGCGACAAGGAGGCGGCGGTCCTGCGCGCCCAGGGCGAGGCCGAGGCCATCGGGACCGTCTTCAAGGCCATCCACGACGGCGCGCCCGACCAGGAGCTGCTGTCCTACCAGTACCTGCAGATGCTGCCCAAGCTGGCCGAGGGCCAGGCCAACAAGGTGTGGGTCATCCCGTCGGAGTTCTCCCAGGCGCTGGGAAACCTGGGTGGGGTCCTGGGCCGGGGCCGGGGCGAGGACCAGCGCGGACCTGCATGAGCCTGCTGGACGAGGCCGTCGAGGCCTACGCCGAGGCGCAGACCACGCCGGCCGCCGAGCACCTGCGCACGGTCGCGCGCGAGACGGCCGACGAGCTGGGCAGCCCCGTGATGCTCACCGGCCCCGTCGAGGGCCGGCTGCTCGAGACGCTCGTGTTCGCCACTGCGCCCCAGCTCGTCCTCGAGATCGGGACCTTCTCGGGCTACAGCGCGCTGAGCATGGCCTCGGCCCTGCCCGAGGGAGGGCTCATCGTCACCTGCGAGCTCGACGACGAGCGCGCCGACTTCGCCCAGCGCCACATCGATGCTGCGGGCGCCGGCAACCGGATCGAGATCCGCCGCGGCCCGGCGTTGGGCAGCATCGCTGCGCTCGACGGGCCCGTCGACCTCGTGTTCATCGACGCCGACAAGCAGGGCTACATGGACTACTACGAGGCCGTGCTGCCCAAGCTGGCGCCGCACGGGCTCATCGTCGCCGACAACACGCTGGCCGGCGGGCGGGCGGCGACCGACGAGAACGACGACACCGCGAGGGCCATTCGCGCCTTCAACGACCACGTCGCCGCCGACCCGCGCACCGTGCAGGTGCTGCTCACCGTCCGCGACGGGATCACGCTGATCCGCCGGGCC
>JBBJOB010000009.1:0-18016 GCA_037721455.1 Solirubrobacteraceae bacterium
CAGGTCTACCGTCCGCTCGAGGAGGGGAGCACCTTCACCCGCGACCTGTCCTAGCACCGCGACAGCGCGCGCGGCGCAGGCCAAGCCCGCGCCGCGCCCGTGCGCCCCGTCGCGCTACCGGACGATCCGGTCCGCGTCCACGGCCTGCCAGTCGGGGTCGGGGCCGCGGTAGATGCCGCACGCCTCGCCGTCGGGCACCTCGCCTTCGCTCCCGTCGCTGCACACGAGGTCGGAGGGCACGTGGAAGGTGTTGGCGCCGCTGTACTCCCAGGCCTGCCAGCCCTCCCTGGCGCCCTCGAGCTCGTAGGAGCCGTTCGAGATGCGGTAGCGAATGGCGCCGGAGTTCGCCGTCGAGCAGCCGCCCGGGTCGCCCTGGCAGACCCGGTTGAACGCCACGCGTCCGCGGGCGAACGACGGGCCGAGGTAGGTCTGGCCGCCGATGCCGGTGGTCATGTAGGCGATCTGGCGGGTGTTGGTGCGGTCGATGTCGGTCAGGCGGATCTCGTTCTGTCGGAAGCCACCGAAGCCCTCGGGCTGGTAGCGCCAGCTCTGGGCGACCCGCTCGCCGAAGAGCTCCATCTGAACCAGCTCGGGGTCCTCGATCGGGCGGCACTCGGGTGGAATACTGGCACCGCAGCGCTCCTCGGGCAGTCTCGCGAGGCGATCCGACGGCCTTGAGCGCGGCGCCTTGAGGCGCTTGGTGTAGGGGATCACCCGGGTGCCGTACTCACGCGCGAAGACCAGGCGGCCCTTCCAGATCGAGGGGTCCGTCTCGTCCTTCCCGGTCGTGTTGGCGTTGCGCACCGCACGCAGCTCGTCGCCCTCGTCGAAGCCCAGGACGAACAGGTCGCACGTTGCGTCGCAGAGGGAGACGACGGCCGACGGGTTCCCGGCCGAGTCCGGCCCGGCGTCGGCGTCGAAGGGCTCGCTCTGGGGTGGAACGGGAAGGTCGCGCATCTGCCCCTCGTGCAGGGTCGCCAGGCGGTAGGCGGAGCCGTCCCAGCGGCTGAACAGCAGCCGGCCGTCGTACTCGCGAACGGGGGTCGCGCGGTCGAGGTCGACCAAGCGCTCCTCGCCGGTCTGCGCCGTGGCGGGGGTCGCGCCGGCGGCCAGCGTGAGCCCGGCGGCCGTCGCGGTCAGGGTGGATATCAGGCGTCGGTCCATACTGCTGGGAACGAGGCCGAAGCCGAGAGGTTGCGCGCGCGATCCGGTATTACTCGCGGCCGATGGATCAGCACCCCCGCGGCGGGCGCACGTCGCGGAACTTCGCCACCTTGTCCAGCAGCGGCATCTCTGGGAGCGCGGCGGCGCTGACCCGGGTCGTGCGCGCAGTCGGGTCACCGCCGCCCACCGCTTCGACCGTCGCGCTCGTGTCGGGCCGCAGGCGCAGGTAGCGCTCGAGCTCGAAGCGCACGAGCAGGGTGCCATCCCGCGTGCGCTGCTCGAGCACCGGGTCGTTGGAGTCGGTCACCCGCACGAGCTGGTCCTGGTAGGGGAACACCTTGACGGCCTCGGGGATGAAGGCGTGGTTCCAGTAGGGGCCCTCGGTCTTGAGGTTGCTGAACATGGTGAACGAGCTCTCGGTCTTGAGCCCGAGATACGGACTCAGGCTGTTGAGCACGAGGAGGCCGATCCCCACGGCGAACACCGGATGCCCGAGGCGCAGGGACCGCGCCGGGGGGACGTCGGGGCGCCCCTGCGCCCGGCAGAGGACCGCCACGACCCCGGCGGCGAGCACCAGCGCCACCAGGACGAGCCGCGTCCCGGTGGCGATCAGCTCGCGACCGGCGGCGGGCTCCGCGGAGAAGACGGCCGCGCACGCCAGCCAGCCGCCCACCGCGACAGGGAAGGCGGCGCGGGAGCCCGCCCAGCCCCGCACCCGTCGCGCCCACACCCGCAGGCCCGGCCGCTGCGTGACCACTGCGCGTACGCGGGCGGGTGTATCGCTGGGCAGGAAGGCCACGTAGAGGGCCAGCGCCAGGGCCGAGAACGGGACGTTGCCCGCCAGCGCGAGCACGGCGTGGAACGCCACGCCCACCGCGAGCCCGAGCATGCGGGTGCGTGGGACGGCGAGCAGCACGGCAAGCGCGAGCTCGATCGCCACGGTGCCCCAGATCGCCGGCGCGACACGCCACGACCAGTCCAGCAGCGACGGGTCGAACCACGCCACCCGGGCTGACAGCGGAACCGCGCAGCTGAAGGCAGGATCGAAGAAGCCGGTGTTCATCTTGGCCACCGCCGTCGCCGCGTACACCAGCAGCAGCGAGACCGCCAGAAAGGGCGCGCTGCGTGCGAACAGCGCACCCGGCCCGGGGAGCTGCCGGTGGCGCATGGTCGTCGCGACCGCGTAGGCGAGCACGCAGGCCCCCAGGACGAGCACGAGCAGCGTGTGGCTGCCCACGCCGGGCATGTCGAGCGCCACGGCGAGAACCTCCGCCGCGAGCAGCGTCAGGAACCGCACGACCGACGTGGGCCGGAACACCACCCACAGCGCCGCCAGGACCACGAGGAAGTGGGGCGAGAAGACCTCGAAGCCGTCCCACCAGAGCTGGTGCAGGAGCAGCGAGAGGGCGAACAGCAGCGCGAAGAGGCCGAAGAGCCATTTCGCGTCGGCGTCCGCGAGGCTGCGGTCGAGGACTCGGGTGCGCATAGCCGGTCATACGCTACGCAGCCCCAGGCCGTCTCAGTCACGCTCCGCCGCAGCGACGGCCTGCGGGCGGCACGCGGCGGCCTGCTCGAAGCTCTCTCCCATCCGATCGGGTAGGACCCGCGGATGAGCGAAGACCACGTGGACGGACCCGGGCTGCGGCCCCGCGCGCCCGAGCCGGCGCGCACGCTGGCGCCCAACGCCCGCGGGTACTGGGCCGTCGAAGCGCTCGGCTGGGCGGTCCCGCTGGTCATCGTGAGCCTCGTCGCCGCGCGCGGCCTGGTCGAGGGCGCCGGCGCACCCGGCGTGCTGGGCATCCTGCTGCCCGCCGTGGCGGCGCTGACTGGGCTGGTGGGAGTCGCGCTGGTTCCCCGCCGGCGCTGGGCGCACTGGCGCTACGACGTGCGCGACGAGGAGATCGATCTGCGCAGCGGCGCCTTCACGGTCACCCGCACGCTGATCCCCATGGCGCGCGTGCAGCACGTCGACACGAAGCGCACCGTGGTCTCCCAGCTCTTCGGCCTCGCGGCGGTGACCATCCACACCGCCGCGGGGCGCAACGTCATTCCGGGGCTCAACGAGCCCGACGCCGCCGCCATCCGCGACCGGATCGCGGAGCTCGCGCGCACGCCCGATGAGCCCTGAGCCGAGGCGCCTGCACCCTGCGGGCGCCGTGCTGGAGACGTTGAAGGCGGTGCGCGAGGCGCTGCTGCCGATCATCGTGCTGATCGTCGTCGGCGGCGGGCGGTCGAGCACCGCGCTGCTGGCCGTGGGCGGCATCGTCGCCGCCGGGGTGGCGGGGTACCTGCGCTGGCGCTCGACGACCTACCGCGTGCGCGAGGACGACACCCTGATCCTGCGCAGCGGCGTCTTCTCCCCCAGCGAGACGACGGTGCCCGTCTCGCGCGTCTCGAGCGTGGACACCGAGCAGGGGCCGATCCAGCGGCTGTTCGGCGTCCAGGAGGTCCTCGTGCAGACCGCCGGCGGCGGCGCGGAGCCCGAGGTCGTCCTCGGCGCGGTGGCCGAGCCCGAGGTCGCGCGCCTGCGCGAGGCCCTGCGCCATCCCGAGCGCGCCGCCGACCGCGACGAGCCCGCCGCGCGCGTGCGCCTGTCGGGCGGCGCGCTGGTGGCCGCCGCCGTGACCGGGCCGCAGCTCGGCGTGCTGCTGCCGCTCGTGGCCGGCGTCGGCGCGGTGGCCGACGACCTCTTCGAGGAATCCTTCGACAGCGGCCTCGTGGACAGCCTGCCCGACGCCCCGGCCGCCATCGCGCTGGTCGCCGCCGGACTGATCGCCGCCCTCCTCGTCATCTCCATCCTGGGCGCGGTCGTGGCCTTCAGGGGCTTCACGGTCGAGCGCGACGAGGAGCGCCTGCGCATCCGCCGCGGCCTGCTCCAGCGCCGCGCCGCCAGCCTGCCGCTGCACCGCGTACACGCGGTGCGCGTCGTGGAGGGGCTGCTGCGCCGCCCCTTCGGCCTGGCCGCCCTGCGGGTGGAGACCGTCGGCTACCGCAGCGAGCCGGTGAGCACCCGCACGCTGTTCCCGCTCGTGCGCACGGCGGACGCCCCTGCGCTCATCGCCCGGCTCGTCCCCGGCCTGGCCACCGATCTGCAGCCCCTCGAGCCCCCGCCGCGCCGCGCGCTGCGCCGTTACCTGACCCCGCCCCTCACCGTGGCGGCGGTCGCCGCCGTCACCCTGGGCCTGACCACCGGCGCCTGGTGGGCGATCCTCCCTCTCCTGGTCATCGCCGCGCTGGAGGGCCTGGGCCGTTTCCGCGCCGCCGGCTGGCGCCTGGCCGACGGGCGCGTCGTCGTGCGCGAGCGCAAGCTCGCCCGCCACACCATCGTCGCCCGTGCCGAGCGCCTGCAGCAGCACGCCCGCAGCCAGACCCCGCTCCAGCGCCGCGCCGGCCTGGCCGACCTCGCGGTGGCCGTGGGCTCGGGGCGCCGCGGACGGCTCGCCCACCTCGAGGCCGCGACGGCGGACGACCTCTTTCACCGCCTGCGCGCCGCGTCCCGTTGAGCGACTACCCGTCGGCCGGCGTGTTGACCGGCCGGTCGAGCTTTGGCCCCGGCACGCCCGCCCGCACCGCCTCGAGCTGGGCGGTCAGGGCCAGCCCGCCGAAGAGCGCGCAGGAGCTGCCGAAGGTCCACAGCAGCACGCCGATGGTGCCGGCCAGCGCCCCGTAGGTCGCGCCGAAGGTTCCCGTCGCCTCGATGTAGGCGACGAGGAGGACCATGAAGGCCACCCACAGCGCCGCCGCCGCGCCCGAGCCGAAGGCCAGCCACGACGGCTCGGGCTGGCGGCGGTTGGGTGCGACCTCGAAGAGCAGCGCGATGGCCCCCACCGTGCAGGCCAGGCCGACCGGCCAGCGGGCGATGCCCCACGCCGTGTTGAAGCCGTCGTCCCAGCCGGCGGCGTCGCGGATGGCCGCGCCTCCGACCAGCGCGGCCAGCGCGAGCAGGACGAGCACCCCGGCGGTCAGCGCGAGCCCCAGCGCTGCGAAGTAGCGATGCGCGAGCGGGCGGTCCTGCTCGACCCCGTAGATGCGGTTGGCCCCGCGCTCGACCTGAGCCATCGCGGACGTGCCGGCCAGCACCGCGGCGACGAGACCCGCGACCAGCGCTGTCTCGCCGGACTCGCGTGCCGCGCTCGAGGATCCCTGGCGCAGCGCACCGGTGAGCAGGGCGCCCACCGAGCCCGGCGCGACCGCGTTGATGGTCTCCTGCAGGACGCGACGCAGTTCGCTCTGCTCCTGGTCCAGCGCCGCGGTCAGCCCGACCAGGGCGATGAGGGCGGGCAGCAGCGTCAGCGTCGACTGGAAGGCCAGCGCACGGGCGTGGCTGAAGCCGTCGGCGGCGCGGAAGCGGGCGATCGCGTCGATCACCAGGCGCCGGCGCCCGCACCGGCGCAGCGTCTCCAGCGCCTCGTCGCCCTCCAGCTCGTGCCAGGTGCAGGGGACGGACTCGGCGGTGCTCACGACGGCGAACCGTAGTGGCCGGGGCCGCGCTTGGCGGCGACGACGTTCACCACAGCGGCACCTGCCGCGGGGTTGCCCGCTCCCGCCAGGGGTAGCCGCCGATCGAAATGATTGGTCGATCGGGCTCGCTGAGAGCACCCGATCGACCAATCGTCTCCGCGGGAGTCGGAGAAGGAGACCGGGGTGGCCCCGCCCCCTTTCGTTGGATCCGGGCCAGGCTAAGTGCGCGGGAGCACGAGCGCCGAGGGGCGCGCGGCGTCGTGGAAGACCTCCTGGTCGGCGGGAACGAGGCGCGTAGCGGTGGACGGATCCTCGCCCGTGCCCGGGTTGCGCGCGTAGCGCGGGTGCGCGCCCGCGGAGACCTGCAGGCGGATGGCGTGACCGGCGGCGAAGCGGTGCGCGGTGGGCCACAGGCCCAAGGCGACGCGCACCACGCCGTCGGGCCCGCGCTCGTGGCGCCCGGGCGCCACCCGCTCCAGCGCGTCGCACACGTTGCGCGAGACCCCGGCGGCGTCGACGTCGCACACTCGGGCGAAGACGTCGAAGTGCTGCAGGCTCGAACGCACGTGCAGCTCGACCCCCACGGGCCCGATGGCTTCGACGGCAACCTCGAGCGGCGCTGTCGTGTAGGTCAGGACGTCGTCGCGCGCCTCGAGCGGGGCGTTGTCCACGACCGGCGCGCGCCCGAGGAGCAGGGGCCCGCCCAGCGAGGGCGTCGGCGCGGAGGGGTTGTAGCGGAAACGATCCGGCGCGGCATCGTCGGACGGCGGTGCAGCGGCGGGTGGCCCGCCTCCGCCCGACGGACCCTCCTGCGCCTCGCCGGGCGGCGGTCCCATCCCCGGGGGCTCCTCGCTCAGCCGCCCTCCGGCGCGCAGGTGCAGCGCCAACGGCGTCGCGTGCGGCGGCCAGGTGGGCAGCGCGCGCCAGCCTCCCCCGCCTTCGCCGCCGACGTGCACCCGCACGGGCGCGTCGCTGAGCATCCGCGCGTCGTCCAGCAGGTGCGTGCGTAGCCAGGCCAGCCCCTCGCGCAGGCTCGCTGCGAAGGCGCCCGGGGCGGTGTGCGTCCAGGGGCCGACGATGAGCTGCGCCCGGCGCCCGGCGGCCTGCAGGGCGGTGAAGTCGTCGAGCATCCAGGGCAGGAAGATGTCGTGCCAGCCGCCGACGAGTTGGACGGGGGCCGCGACCTCCCCCACGCCGGCCGAGTGGTCGCGCGCGGCCCAGTAGGGGTCGTCGGCGGTGGTGTGGATCAGCCAGTCGGCGAAGGCCGGCAGGTCGTAGCCCGCCGCCGCCGCGGGCAGGTCGCCCAGCGGCAGGAGGTCCCACAGCCCGGGCAGACGACGCAGGCCGCGCACCATGCGCACGGTGCCCAGCCGTCGCTGCTGGGCGGCGACCATGACCAGCCACGAGACCGCGGTGTCCAGCGAGATGCTCCCGCCCCCGTAGGCCTGGCCGTGGAACTGCGAGGCGGTGATGCTGGGCGCGATGGCCCCCAGCGCCTCGCCGGCCTCACGGGCCACCGCCCACTGGGTCAGCCCCATGTAGCTGGGGCCGAACATGCCGATCGACCCGTGGTGCCAAGGCTGGGCGGCCAGCCAGCGCAGCGTGGCCAGGCCGTCGGCGCGCTCGTCGAACGGGTTGAGCTCGCCGCCCGACCCGAACGTCCCGCGGGTGCTCTGGACCACCGCCTGCAGCCCCCGCTCGGCCAGCAGGCGGCCCAGCAGCAGGCCGACCACGCCACTGCGTCCGTAGGGCGAGCGCACGAGGACCGTCGCGCCGGGCGGCGCCCCTCGCGGCGCGTAGCGGTCGGCCAGCAGCACGGCGCCGTCGTCCATGACCGCCTCCAGGTCGCGCTGCACGGCGATCGCGCGCGTCTGCGGACGCACGAGGCGCAGCCTGCGCGCGGCGATACCGCTGGCGAGGCTCACGACGAGGCGAGCGCCGCCAGCGCGCTGCGCAGCGGGTCGGGGATGGCCACGGGCCGGCGGCTCGCGCGGTCCACGAAGACGTGCACGAACCATCCGGTGGCCAGCGGCTCGCCCTCGCGGAACAGCCCGATCGCGTAGCGCACGCTGCGCCCGCCGAGATGCTCCACGCGCAATCCGGCGTCCACGACGTCGGGGAAGGACACCGCCGCGTGGAAGGCGCAGTGGCTCTCAGCACACAGCCCGATCACCGCCCCTCTTTGGATGTCCAGCCCGCCCTCGTCGATCAGGTAGGCGTTGATCACCGTGTCGAAGTACGAGTAGTACTCGACGTTGTTGACGTGCCCGTAGACGTCGTTGTCGCGCCAGCGCGTGGGGATCGCGCGGCGATGGGGGTAGGCCTCCAGCGGGAGTGGGTCGTCGGACACGGCTGCGAAACCGTACTCAGGGAGCATCCCCGCCGTCCCCGTGGGGTAACGCGGGGCACACGAATCCGACAAGGAGTTGATACAGCGTGGCCACCAACGTCAGCGAGCGTGAGGCACGCGAGGTCGCAGAGGCCGCGCGTGAGACGGAATGGAAGCTCCCAAGCTTCGGCAAGGGCATCTTCATGGGCGACTTCCGCTTGGGCCTCATCCACCCCCAGCCCAAGCTCGACCCCGACGCCGTCGAGAAGGGCGATCGCTTCCTGGAGGCGCTGCGCCGGGTGCTCCTCGAGCACGTCGACCCGCTGGCCATCGAGCGCGACGACAAGATCCCCGAGGAGGCCATCGACGCCCTCAAGGAGATCGGCGCGCTGGGCATGAAGGTGCCCGAGCGCTACGGCGGCCTGGGTCTCTCCCAGGTCCACTACAACCGCGCGCTGGTGCTGGCCGGCGCCTGGCACGCCTCGATCAGCACGCTGCTGTCGGCGCACCAGTCCATCGGCGTGGCCGAGCCGCTGCAGCTCTTCGGCACCGAGGAGCAGAAACAGCAGTGGCTGCCGCTGGTCAGCCGCACGCACATCTCGGCCTTCCTGCTCACCGAGCCCGATGTCGGGTCCGACCCCGCGCGTATGGGCTCGACGGCCACGCCCACGCAGGACGGCAGCGGCTACCGACTCAACGGGCGCAAGCTGTGGGCCACCAACGGCGTCATCGCCGACGTCGTCGTCGTCATGGCCACGGTGCCCAAGAGCGAGGGCCACCGTGGCGGCATCTCCGCCTTCGTCGTGCCCTGCGACAGCGAGGGGATCACGATCGAGACGCGCAACCACTTCATGGGCCTGCGAGGCATCGAGAACTCCCAGACGCGCTTCGAGGACGTGTTCGTCCCGGCCGAGAACCGCATCGGGCGCGAGGGCCAGGGCCTCAAGGTGGCGCTGAGCACGCTGAACACCGGCCGCCTGGCGCTGCCGGCCATCTGCGTGGCCGCGGGCAAGTTCGCCACCAAGGCCTCTCGCGAGTTCGCCCGCGAGCGCGTCCAGTGGGGCCAGCCCGTGGGCAAGCACGACGCCGTCGCCCAGAAGATCGCCTTCATCGCCGCCAGCACGTTCGGTATGGAGGCGGTGCTCGACGTCTCCAGTCGCCTGGCCGACGACAAGAAGAACGACATCCGCATCGAGGCCGCGCTGGCCAAGCTCTACGCCTCGGAGCTGGGCTGGAAGGTCGTCGACGAGCTGATGCAGGTGCGCGGCGGGCGCGGCTACGAGACCGCCGAGTCGCTCAAGGCGCGCGGCGAGAAGCCCGTGCCCGTCGAGCAGGTCATGCGCGACATGCGCATCAACCGGGTCTTCGAGGGCTCCACGGAGATCATGCACCTGCTCATCGCGCGCGAGGCCGTCGACCAGCACCTGCAGGTCGCGGGCGAGATCCTCGATCCCGAGGTCGCGCTCAAGGACAAGGCGCAGGTCGCGGTGCAGGCGGCGGAGTTCTACGCCAAGTGGCTGCCCCAACTGGTCACCGGACAGGGCCAGCGCCCCGGCTCCTACGACCAGTTCGGCCCGCTGGCCGGTCACGTGCGCTTCGCCGAGCGCACCGCGCGCAAGCTCGCCCGCTCGATCTTCTACGCCATGGGCCGCTACCAGGCCGGGCTGGAGAAGAAGCAGGCCGTGCTGGGACGCATCGTGGACATCGGCGCCGAGGTGTTCGCCATCGCCTCGGCCGTGGTCTACGCCGACACGCTGCGCAACGAGCATCCTGAGCGCGCCGAGGAGGCGGTCGAGCTGGCCGACCTGTTCGCCAAGCAGGCCCGCCGGCGCATCGACGTGCTGTTCAGCGCCCTGTGGGCCAACGATGACGACGCGAACTACAAGCTGGCCCAGCAGGTGCTCCAGGGCCGCCACACCTGGCTCGAGGAGGGCTTCCTCGACCCGTCCGGCGACGGGCCGATGATCGCGCAGCAGCCCGACTCGATCGACGACCGCGCGGCGACGACCGGGTAGAGGTGGGCCGACTGTCTCTTCAGGGCTCGCGCCGCTGCGGGGCGACGCGGGTGGCGTCCTCGGACGCCGACGGCGGGCGGCGCGGGGAGCGCGGGCGCTGGGGCAGCACGGGGTCGTAGGTCGGCTCCGGCCGGCGGCGGGTGGGCTCGGGCTCGACCTTGTCGCGCCGGCGCTGGCGCCGCGGGCGCCGCTGGCGGTTCTCGGCCAGCTCCATGCCTACCGTGAAGACCAGGCCCAGCAGGCCCATGATGAACAGGATCGAGCCCAGCGCGCCCAGGTCGATGATGGGGATGTCGAACTCGATCGCCGCGGCCAGGATGCCGCCGACGATGATCAGCGTGATGGACGTGCCGATGCGCATGGCCCCATCGTGGCACGCGGCAGCGGCCCACTGCCGCTGCGTGGGGGAGGCGGAGGTGGCCCA
Organism: Solirubrobacteraceae bacterium; assembly: GCA_037721455.1. Classification (GTDB taxonomy): domain Bacteria; phylum Actinomycetota; class Thermoleophilia; order Solirubrobacterales; family Solirubrobacteraceae; genus Siliceabacter. The sequence continues at coordinate 10,394 of JBBJOB010000009.1, forward strand.
GGCGCGAGAGGGCCTGGATTGGACGCGCCGGGTGTCCAGTTGATGGTCATGGGGACCAAGCCGACGCTCGCCGGGTAGGAGGCCTCCATGCTCACCGCCCTCCTCTACGGCCTGGCCGCCTCCAGCGCCCTGGTCATCGGCGCCGCTGTCGGCGCCGTGTGGTCGCCGCCCCGTCGCCTGACCGGCGTCCTGCTGGCCTTCGCCAGCGGCGCCCTCATCTCCGCGCTTTCCTTCGAGCTCTTCGAGGAGGCCTTCAGGCTGGGCGGCGCCACCCGCTCGGGACTGGGGCTGCTGGCCGGCGCGGCGATGTTCGTCGCCGTGGACTCGTGGCTGGACCGCCGGATGACCTCGGACTCCGGGCCGCGCCAGCGCGACGTGGCGGCGGGTGGGGTCGGCCTGTCGCTGCTGGCCGCGGTGACCCTCGACGGCGTGCCCGAGAACATCGCGCTGGGCGCGTCGCTGGCCGGTGGGGCCTCGGCCACCCTCCTGCTGGCCGTCTTCGTCTCCAACCTGCCCGAGGCGCTGGTCGGCGCGGTGGCCATGCGCTCCACGGGGCGCAGCCGCGGCGCGGTGCTCGGCCTGTGGGTCGGCTGCGGCGCGCTGCTGGCCGCCGCCGTCGTCCTTGGGCGCCTGGTGGCGGGCGGCATGAGCGACGACGTCCTCGCCGTCACGCTGGGCTTCGCCGGCGGCGCCGTGCTCGCCTCCCTGGCCGACACGCTCCTGCCCGAGGCCTTCGAGTCAGCCGGCCCGGTGACCGCCCTGGCCACGGCAGCCGGGTTCTTCCTGGCCTTCGTTCTGGCCGCGTGAGCCCGAGGCCGCCGGCGCCGGCGGCGCGGGCGCCGGCGCCGGCGGGCCTGAGGCGGTCCGTCAGACGGGCATCCTGATGTCGACCTCCGCCGGGTTGGGGGCGCGCGGCGAGACCTCGTCGTACTCGTAGAACTGACCGGGCGTGGCGCCCTCGGCGTCGAAGCCGAAGCCGGCCTCCTGGAGCTGCTCCACGGCGGTCAGGATGTTGCGGAAGCCGAACGCGCCCTGGTTGGCCACCGGAGCGGGCTCCTGCTGGTTGAACTTCGCGTACGCGCGGTCGTTGCCCAGCAGCCCCAGGGACTGCAGCGCGAGCGCGCGGTGGACCATCTCCACGCCCATGAACTCCGCGGCGATGCGCGCCAGGCGCGAGTTGTTCAGGCCCTGCGAGCTCGTGGGCCGCGCGAACACCGTGGTGCCCAGCAGGTAGGCGTTGACGAAGATCTGATCGCCCACGGCCAGCGTGTTGAGCAGGTTCTCCTGGTTGGCGAACACCATGTCTGGTACCCAGATGCGCTTGGTCACCGGCCGGCCGCCGAGGGCGTCGGAGACCAGCGTGTCGTAGTGGATGACCTCGTGGCGCGCCGCCGCTTCGACGTTGCGCTGCGTGACGGCGTCGAGAATGCCCGCCTCGGACCCGACTGTGTTGACGATCGTGGCCAGGACCTCGGCCGTCGCTGCGACGGTGAGGATGTTCTCGGGCGTGTTGGGCGTGTCCTCGTCGATCTGCGCGTCGGCGGTCTCGGCCAGCGCCAGCATGCCCGTCGCACCCAGCACCATCGTGGTGCCGGCGATGAGCTGGCGACGGGTCGACGCCGACTCGTTCGCGTGCACGCGATCGATGGACGCGTAGACCTCGTTCAGGTTGTCCGGCATACGGGGAAATCCTCCCAGGGTTTCGTGGTCGGTATCTCGTTACGCTACCGCTCCCCGATTGGACGCATGAGACCTGCCCCCCACACGCAGAAGGGCCCCGCGGTGCCGGGGCCCTTCGCGCACGGCGTGCTTCTCGGGTCGAGCCCTACGCGGCCTCGCGCAGCGCCTGCAGACCGGGGATCTCGGCCAGGCGCGCCAGCGCGCGCTCCTGCACCGCGTCGGCCTCCTGGCGGCTGAGCCCCAGCGGGCGGGTGTCGTTGCCGGTGCCGAAGCGGGCCTCGATGACCCGACGCTCGCGCTCGGGCAGCGCCTCCAGCGCCTCGCGCAGGCGCATCGTGACCTCGGCGTTGACGACCTGCTCGTCGGGGCCGGCGCCATCGATGGGAAGCAGGGCGCCCAAGGTCGCGGCGTCGTCGTCGTCACCCACACGGCGGTCGAGGCTGGGCGGCTCGTAGTCGAGCGTGCGCAGCTCCCCGACCTCCTCCACCTCGAGCTCGGCCGCAGCAGCCAGCTCGGCGTCGGTGGGGTCGCGTTCCAGCTTCACCGTGAGCTCGCGCTCGACGCGGCGCAGCTTGCGGACCTTCTGGGCCACGTGCGCGGGCAGACGAATCTGCCGCGCCGTGTTGTCCAGGCCGCGCTGAATGGCCTGGCGGATCCAGAACGTCGCGTAGGTGGAGAACTTGTAGCCCTTGCGCCAGTCGAACTTCTCGACCGCGCGGATCAGCCCAAGCATGCCTTCCTGAATTGTGTCGCCAAGCGAGAGGCCCTGCCCCTGGTAGCGGCGGGCGAGCGAGACGACCAAGCGCACGTTGGCGTTCACCATGCGTGCCTTGGCCTCCAGGTCACCGCGCTCCACGCGCTGGGCCAGCTCGACCTCCTGCTCCTTGTTGAGGAGCGGGTAGCGCGAGGCTTCCCGCAGCAGCAGGTCGACGCTGTCAAGGCCCTCGAGGACGACGTCCTCTCGACGTATCAAGTTCATCCCTTTCCTTCATCATATTCCGACTCGTTGAGTAGGAATTCTAGCGGGTAATGGTTGCTCGTGCAACCTGTTCGAGACCTTGGGCCGCCTACTGGGTGCGGCGAGGTCGCTAAGGTCTACGGGCTTCACCTAAAGAGTGGTTCAGGACCAGCCCTGATTGTCCAAGGTCCTAACACGCCTTCACATCGTGGCGATGCGCTGGAGCGACGCTCGGACTGTTCTACACCGTCAGGCGCCCGGTCAAACGGCGCGCGCCGAGTGGAAGGCCGACCCGCCCGACGCGGTGGCGACGTGGCTGACCGCGCGGGGCCGTGGGAGTGTGAGGCCGGCGCGCCTCACGCGCGCCACTTGACCGAGCAGCCCCGGGCGCGGGTCTCGGGATTATCGACGGCACGGCCCGCCAGCACGTCGTCCAGGGCGGCCCGCAGCCACGCAGCGCGCTCACCCGGCTCCTCGTGGTCACCGTCGGGGGCGCCGCGATAGACGAGGCGCTGCTGCGCGTCGAAGACGAAGACGTGCGGGGTGACCTGCGCTCCCAACGCGGCGGCGGCGGCCTGGTCGGCGTCGTGCAGGTAGGGGACCGGCCACGCCTGGTCGCGCACGAACTGGCGCATGCGCTCCAGGGAGTCGGCGGGGTAGCGGTCGGCGTCGTTGGCGTTGAGCTGGAGGAAGCGCACGCCGCGGGGCGCGTAGTCGTCGGCGACATCGCGCAGACGCGGATTCCATGCGATGACGTAGGGACAGTGGTTGCACGTGACGGTGACCACGGTGGCGGGGGGCGGCGGGTCCGCGGGCACCGCGTGCTCACGGCCCTCCGTGTCGGGAAGCGCGAAGGCGGGGATCGGATCGCCGAGGGCGAGGGTCATGCTGGGTCCTCCTCGTTGCGGGAAGCGGCGTCGGACTGCTCATACCCCGGACAGCGCTCGACCGGCACGCGGGGGTAGCGCGGGTAGGCGGGGTCCTCGCGCGATCTGCGGCACAGCGAGAAGCTCGAGCCGCGTGTCGTGCGTACCACCTGCTGGTGGACGCACGTGTCGCACAGACCAGCGGGGACGGACACGACCGCAGAGCCTATGAGACGGCCGGGGGGCCCGGCTCGGCCCTTGACCTCAACCGTGCTTGAAGATGCATGATGGGCTCGTGACCTCCGCGGACTTCGTTGCATCGGCAACTACACTGGTCTTCTGATGGCCGTGTTCCGCCGCCTGCTCGGGTTCCTGCGCCCCTACCGGGGCGCGGTGGCGCTGTCCGCGCTGCTGTCCGCCCTGGCCACGGCGATGACGGTGGCCATCCCCTGGCTCACGGGGAAGGCGGTCGACGCGGTGCAGGACGGCGCGCGCAGCGAGCTGACGACCATCGCGGTCGTCGTCGGGGTGGCCGGCGTGCTGCGCCTGGGGCTGACCGTCGCGCGCCGACTGGTCGCCGGGCGCGTGTCGCTGAGCGTCGAGGTCGACCTGCGCGAGCGCCTGCACACCCACCTGCTCGGACTCGAGCTGGCCTTCTTCGATCACCAGCAGACCGGCCAGCTCATGTCGCGCGCGACCGTGGACCTCCAGTCGGTGCGCTTCTTCCTGGGTTACGGCCTGGTCTTCATCCTCCAGGCCGCCCTGACCATCGTGCTGGCCACGGTGGCCATGGTGGTCATCCAGCCCGGCCTGGCCGCGATCGCGCTGGCTCCGGTGCCCTTCGTGGTCTGGATCGCCTACCGCTACGGGCGCCGCGGGCGCCCGGCCCAGCAGGAGGTCCAGCAGCGCATCGCCGAGCTGACCGCCGACGTCGAGGAGAACATCTCGGGCGTGCGGGTGGTCAAGGCCTTCGCACGCGAGGCACGCCAGTACGGGCGCTTCGAGCGCTCCGTCAGCCGGGTCTTCGGGCAGTCCATGGTCGCCACGCGGCTGCGTGCGTTCTACGACCCGTTCCTCGGCTTCCTGCCCCAGCTCGGGTTGGCGGCGCTGCTGTTCGTCGGTGGGCGCCAGGTCGCCGGCGGGTCGCTCACACTGGGCGAGTTCACCGCCTTCTACGCCCTGCTGCTCATGCTCATGGGCCCCATGCGCAGCCTGGGCATGATGCTGGGCCTGGCCCAGCGGGCCACCGCCTCGGGGGCGCGGGTGTTCGAGCTGCTGGACCGTCCACCCGGCATGGTCGCGCCCGTCACTCCGCGCACCCTGCCCGAGAACGGCGGCGGACGGCTCGAGCTGCGTGACGTCACGCTGCGTTACGAGGGGACCTCGCAACCCGCCCTGCGGGGGCTGGACCTCGACGTGGCGCCGGGCACGACCCTGGCGCTCGTGGGCGCCACGGGCGCGGGCAAGACCAGCCTGGTCAGCCTGCTCTCGCGGCTGTACGAGCCCGAGCAGGGCACGGTGCTGGTCGACGGCGTGGACGTGCGCGAGGTCGACCCGACCGCACTTCGCCGCGAGATCGCCGTCGTGGACGACTCCCCCTTCCTCTTCTCGGCCACCGTGGCGCAGAACATCGCCTACGCGCGGCCCGACGCGACGCGCGAGGAGGTCGAGGCCGCCGCGCGACGGGCGCAGGCCGACGACTTCGTGCGCGAGTTGCCCGACGGCTACGACACCCGGGTGGGCGAGCGCGGGCTCACGCTGTCGGGCGGCCAGCGTCAGCGCCTGGCCATCGCCCGCGCACTGGTCACCGACCCGCGCGTGCTCATCCTCGACGACGCCACCTCGAGCGTCGACGCCTCGACGGAGCAGGAGATCAAGGCGGCGCTGGGCGAGGTCATGAAGGGCCGCACGACCGTGATCATCGCCCACCGCCTGTCCACCATCGCGCTGGCCGCCGAGATCGCCGTGCTGGAGGGCGGGCGGATTGCCGCCCGCGGCGATCACGCGGCCCTGGTCACCGCCTCGCCGCTGTACCGCGAGATCGTCGCGACCGAGCTGACGGGCCGCGAGGAGGTGGCGGCATGACGCCCGGCGAAGACCGCCGACCCGCCACGGATGGCGCCCGTCAGGCGCTCGACCGCGCGCAGGAGGAGCCATACGCGGTCCATGACCGCCGGGAGCGCACGCGCCTGGCCAAGGAGGGTCTGCGCCGGCGCCTGCGCGCCACGAGCGGACGCGGGCGCAAGCTGCGCGGGCTGATGGCCCTCCTGCGCCCCTATCGCGGCCGGCTGATCCTCGCATTGCTCGCGATGATCGCGGCCACCGCCGCCGCGCTGGCCCCTGCCCCGCTGGCCGCGCTGGCCATCGACGAGGGCCTTGTGCCCGGGGACATCGCCACGCTGGACCTCGTCGTCCTGGGCTTTCTGGCCGCGGCGCTCGTGTATTGGGGCGCCTCCTACGCCCAGACCTATCTCGTGGGGTGGGTAGGCCAGCGCGCCCTGGCCGACCTGCGTCTGCGCGTGTTCCGACACCTTCAGGAGCTGTCCATCGGCTTCTACGAGCGCAACCGCTCCGGGGTGCTCATCTCGCGCCTGACCAACGACGTGCAGGCGCTGGACCGTCTGGTCACCGACAGTGTCGTGACGCTCTTCCAGGCCTCGCTGACCCTGATCGGGACGATCGTGATCCTGCTCTTCCTCGACGTCGAGCTGGCCCTGCTGACCTTCCTGGTGCTGCCGCTGATGGCCCTGGCCTCCCTGATCTTCCGCCTGACCGCGGCCGACGCCTACCGGCACACGCGCGAAACCATCGGCGGGATCACCGCGTCGCTGCAGGAGACCCTCTCGGGCATTCGCGTGGTGCGCACGTTCGGCCGCGAGCGCGACCACCGCGAGCGCTTCGCCGGCCTCAACGACGCCAACCGCGCGGCCAACATGAAGACCGTCCGCCGCAACGCCGCCTACTTCCCGGCTGTGGAGGGGCTCAACGCGCTGGCCACGCTGGGGATCCTGCTCTACGGCGGCGCCCAGGCCATCGAGGGCGAGATCACGATCGGCGTCCTGGTGGCCTTCGTCGCCGCCCTGAACGGGTTCTTCGACCCGATCCAGCAGCTGTCCCAGGTCTACACGACCTACCAGTCGGGCATGGCCGCCCTGGACAAGATCTTCGTGCTGCTGGACACGGAGGCCGACCTTGTGGACGCCCCGGATGCCCGCGACCTGCCGCGGCCGCTGCGCGGGGAGGTCACCTTCGAGGACGTCTCCTTCGCCTACCGCACCGACGAGGGCGACTGCGCGCTGGCCCTGGAAGACGTGACGCTCCACGTGCCGCCGGGACAGACCGTCGCGCTGGTCGGCGAGACCGGTGCCGGGAAGTCCACCCTGGTCAAGCTCGTCGCGCGCTTCCACGACCCCACCGCCGGGCGCGTCCTGGTGGACGGGCACGACCTGCGCGAGGTGCGCGCGGCGTCCCTGCGCACCCAACTGGGCATCGTGTCCCAGGAGGGCTTCCTGTTCAGCGGTACGGTCCGCGACAACGTGGCCTTCGCCCGCGACGACGCGGCGGACGGCGAGGTGTGGGCGGCGCTGCGCGACGCGGGAGCCCAGGAGTTCGTTGCCGCGCTGCCCGGCGGGCTGGACACCGAGATCGGCGAGCGCGGCGTCCAGCTCTCGGCGGGCCAGCGCCAGCTCGTGGCCTTCGCGCGGGCGCTGCTGGCCGACCCGCGCATCCTGGTGCTCGACGAGGCGACCTCCAACGTGGACCTGCAGACCGAGGCGCGGATCGAGCAGGGCCTGCGCCGCCTGCTGGCGGGGCGCACGGCCATCGTCATCGCCCACCGGCTGTCCACGATCCGCCGCGCCGGCCACGTCGTGGTGCTCGACCACGGACGCATCGTGGAGCAGGGCACCCACGACGAGCTGCTGGCCGCCCGCGGCGCGTTCTGGCGCCTGCACAGCGACTGGATGGAGCAGGGCGCGGCGTAGGTCGTCGTGCGCCGAGGCTGACCAGTCGAACTGCCGGGCAAGGGCTCGAACCTTGAATTCCAGGACCAGAACCTGGCGAGTTTCCAATTACTCCACCCGGCAAGAGGCAGGTTCACTATAGCCACGGCTGCGCCGA
>JBBJOB010000010.1:0-18015 GCA_037721455.1 Solirubrobacteraceae bacterium
GACGGTGAGGGTTGAATGCGTGCCGCCGGCGCCACCGTCAAGGAGCCGACCCCATCACCAACCAGCCCCCGCCGATCCTGCGCACCCACGACCGCTACGGCCACCGCATCGACGAGGTCGAGTTCCATCCGGCCTGGCACCAGCTCATGGCGCTGGGCTCTCGGCACGAACTGCACAGCCTCCCGTGGACGACCCAGCCCGGCGGTCACGCCACCCGCGCTGCGATGTACATGTGCGCCGGCCAGGCCGAGGCCGGCTTCGGGTGCCCGATCACCATGACCTTCGCCGCGGTGCCGGCACTGCGCGTCCAGCCCGACCTGGCCGCCGAGTGGGAGCCGCTGCTCACCAGCCCCGGCTGAGTCGGGGATGCCGCGCATCTACCGCGAGGCGCATGGCCCTCGCGCTGTTGTGGGGCGCGCGCGACAGCTACGCGCCCCTCAGCGGCGCCCACCGCTTCGCTGCCCTGCTGCCCGACACGCGCCTCGTGGTTCTGGAGGAGGCCGGTCACTTCGCCTTCGAGGACGAGCCCCGTCGCGCCGCCGACGAGGTGGCGGGCTTCCTGGCCGCCCACGCCGGCTGAGCCCCGGCCGCGCAGCCCGCCCCCGCAGCAGCCAGCGCCGCCCTGCGATGATCAGGTGGCGATGATGATGATGGGCGGCTCGATCAAGCTCGTGAACCTCTTCGGGATCCGGATCGGCGCCAACCCGACCTGGTTCATCGTCCTGTTCGTGGTCATCTTCTCGCTGTCGGGCTACTTCGAGCGGATCCTCGGGGGCTCGCAGACCCAGGCCTACGTCGTGGCGGTGATCAGCGCGCTGCTGTTCTTCGTCTCGCTCATCGCCCACGAGCTGGGCCACGCGCTGGTCGCCCGCCGCCTGGGCATCGGCATCAGCGGCATCGACCTGTGGCTACTGGGCGGCGTGGCCAAGATGACCCGCGACACGCGCACGGCGGGCGAGGAGTTCAAGGTCGCCGTCGCGGGCCCCGCGGTGACATTGGTCATCGTCGTTATGTGCGCCCTGGGCAGCCTGGTGGCCGGGCGCGGCGACTCGGTCCTGGAGGCGGCCACCTTCGGCGCCGACGTCAGTGCCTCCCCCGTGCTGGCGCTCGTCGCCTTCCTGGGCCTGATGAACGCAGTGCTGCTCGTGTTCAACCTGGTGCCCGCCTTCCCGCTGGACGGCGGGCGCATCGCCAAGGCGCTGGCCTGGCGCCTGACGGGCGACCGGATCAAGGCCACGCGCGTGGCGGCTTGGCTCGGTCAGGCCTTCGGCGTGGGGCTCATGGGCCTGGGCGCCTACCTGCTCGTCACCAGCGACAGCGCCTTCGACGGCTTCTGGTGGCTGCTGTTGGGCTTCTTCATCTTCCAGGGCGCGCGGGCCGCGGTGACCTCGACGCAGTTCGCCCAGCGCCTGGAGGGCGTGACCGTCGCCGACGTGATGGACCGCGAGCCGGTGGCCATGCCCGCCACCACCCGGGCCATCGACGCGCAGGAGGACTGGTTCCTGCGCTACGGCTGGGACTTCTTTCCCGCCGTGGACGAGGCCGGGCGCTTCGTCGGGCTCGCACGCCAGGCGCAGGTGGACCAGGAGGTCGCCGCGGGCCGCCCGGCGACGCCGGTGGGCGAGCTGGTCGACGGCAGCGCCGAGGACTGGGGGATACGCGCCGACGAGCCGATCGAGTCGCTGCTGGGCCAGGATCGTCTGCGCGACCAGGGCGCCCTCATGGCCGTCGACGCCGAGGGAATCCTGCGCGGCGTGGTCACCGTAGAACAGGTGCGCAGAGCCGTCGCGGCTGCGCTCCCCGCCCGCTAGCGCCAGATAGAGTCGAGTTTCATGCCCTCACACGACGTGCTCATCATCGGCGCCGGCCTCGCCGGCCAGCGTGCTGCACTGGCCGCGGCCGACGCCGGAGCGTCCGTGGCCATCCTGAGCAAGGTCCACCCGGTGCGCTCCCACTCGGTGGCCGCGGCGGGTGGCATAAACGCCGCGCTCAAGCCCGAGGACACGTGGGAGTCCCACGCCTACGACACCGTCAAGGGCTCGGACTTCCTGGGCGACCAGGACGCCATCGAGATCATGTGCCGCGAGGCACCCGACGAGCTCCTGCATCTCGAGCACATCGGCGTCACCTTCCACCGCAACGACGCCGGGGAGCTGGGCACCCGCGCCTTCGGTGGCGCCAGCGCCGCGCGCACCTACTACGTGGCCGACATCACCGGCCAGGCCATCCTGCACGTGCTCTACGAGCAGATCACGAAGTACCACGAGACGGTGAACTCCTACGAGGAGTGGTTCACCACCTCGCTGATCCAGGACGACGAGGGCACCTGCGTGGGCTGCATCGCCCGTGACATCCGCACGGGCGAGATGGAGCTGTTCAACGCCAAGGCGGTCATCCTCGCCTCGGGCGGCAACGGGCAGACGTTCAAGCCGACCACCAACGCCCTCATCTGCACCGGGGACGGCATCGCGCAGGCCTACGCGATCGGCGCGCCGCTGATGGACATGGAGATGGTCCAGTACCACCCCACGACGCTCGCCGAGAACGGCTTCCTGATCACCGAGGGCGCCCGCGGCGAGGGCGCGCACCTGCTCAACAGCGACGGCGAGCGCTTCATGGAGAAGTACGCGCCCAACAAGATGGAGCTGGCCTCGCGCGACGTGGTCAGCCGCGCCGAGCAGACAGAGATCAACGAGGGCCGCGGCGTCGGCGCGGACGGCCAGGGCATCCTCCTGGACATCACCGTCGTGCCCCGCAAGCGCACGCTGGAGGCGCTGCGCGAGATCGTCAACATCGGCAAGGACTTCGCGGGCACCGACATCACCCGCGAGCCGATCGTCATCCGCCCCGGTCAGCACTACATCATGGGCGGGGTCAAGACCGACGTCCACGGCCAGGTGCCCGCGGTGCACGGCCTGTACGCCGCCGGCGAGGTGGCGTGCGTCTCGGTGCACGGCGGAAACCGGCTGGGCGCCAACTCCCTGCTTGACACGCTGATCTTCGGCCGCCGCGCGGGGCAGCACGCCGCGCAGCGCGCCAAGTCGATGCCAATGCCCACAACCCCGACCAGCCGCCTGCGTCAGGACCTCGAGCACATCGACGCGATCATCGCCCGCGAGCGCACCGGCCGGCGCATCTCAGAGATCAAGGACGAGCTGGGCACCATGATGAACCGCAACGTCGCCGTCTACCGCGACGCCGACGGCCTGGCCACCGCCCACGAGACAGTGCGCCGCCTCAAGGAGGAGGCCACGACCGCGTACATCGACGACCGCGGCACCGTGTTCAACCAGGACGTGCTGGGCGCCATCGAGCTGGGCTACATGCTCGACACCGCGGAGGCCACCGTCATGGCCGCCATCGAGCGCAAGGAGTCGCGCGGAGCGCAGTTCCGCACCGACTTCCCTGAGCGCAACGACGACGAGTGGCTCAAGCACATCGATATCTCCCGCAACGGCGACGAGGAGCCCCACGTGACCCACTCGCCCGTGACCATGACCCACTGGGAGCTTGAAGAGAGGAAGTACTGACACCCGGGGCTCCGCCCCCGGGAGCCCCCGTATGAAGGACCAACCATGGCTGAATTCACCTTGAAACTTCGACGCTACGACCCCGAATCGGGGGAGGCGGCCTACTGGGAGCACCACACCGTCGATCTGGAGCCCCACCTCTCCGTGCTCGAGGGCATCCTCCAGGCCAGGGCGCGCTTCGACGGCTCGATCGGCATCCGTTGCTCTTGTCGCGCCGCGATCTGCGGCTCGTGCGGCGTGCGCATCAACGGCCAGCCCGCCCTGGCCTGCCACACCCACCTCGACCAGGCCATGAAGGGCTCGCGCGACGGGACGATCGAGGTCGAGCCGATGGGCAACATGCCCGTGCTCAAGGATCTGATCGTGGACATGGACGCCGTACATTGGTCCAAGATCCGCCGCGTCACGCCGTGGCTGATCAACAAGCAGCCCGTTCCCGAGCGCGAGTACATCGTGCCCCACGAGGCGATGGTCGACGTCACGCAGTCGATGGCCTGCATCCAGTGCGGCGCCTGCGTGTCGGACTGCCTGTCCATGGAGGTCGACCCGCTGTTCATCGGCCCGGCCGCGCTGGCCAAGGCCTACCGCTTCGTCGGCGACCCCCGTGACGCCGAGCACTCCGAGCGCCTCAACGACCTCGCGCAGGACCCCCACGGCATCTACGACTGCACCCACTGCTTCAAGTGCATCGAAGCCTGCCCCAAGGGCGTGGCGCCTATGAGCCAGATCATGCGCCTGCGCCGCATCTCCAGCCGCGACCACGGCATCGTGGACCGCAACAACGGCGAGCGCCACGAGATCGCGTTCACCAACCTGGTGCGCGACCACGGGCTCCTGTGGGAGGCCGAGCTGCTGCCCCGCTCCTACGGCGGCGACTCGTGGTTGGCCAAGTTCGGCCCGGCCGCGGGCCGGGAGCTGCTCAGCTCCCTGCCGGTCATCGGCAAGGCGCTGCTGCGCGGCAAGGTCACGCCGATGGGCGCGCTGAAGGCTCATAAGCTCCCGGACGAGGACCTCCAGCAGGTCAAGCGCATCTACGAGACCGTCGAGGGGCGCGACGAGGCCGAGCGCTACGAGCTCAACCTCTACATCAGCGGCTACGACGAGGACATGGAGGGCGCCGAGGGCCCGGCACCCGACGCGGCCACAGCCGGGGCCCAGGGCGGCGACGGGGGCATGGCGGGCGCCGAGTCCGGTCAGCCCGGGCAGTCGCCCGAGAGGAGCCCGTCCCGATGAGGACGATCAAGGTGGCCTACTGGCCCGGCTGCGTCAGCCGCGGCTTCACCCCAGAACTGCACGGCTCCATGGCCAAGGTCGCCCCGCTGCTGGACATCGAGCTGGTCGAGCTCGACCGCGCCTCGTGCTGCGGCGCGGGCGTGATCGCCGAGCACAACCAGGAGCTCGCCGATACGCTCAACGCCCGCACCTTCGCGCTGGCCCAGCAGGTCGAGGGCGCTGAGCTGATGATGAACATCTGCTCGACCTGCCAGGGCGCGCAGACCGAGTGCCAGGAGCGCCTGGACGCCAGCGCCGACTACCGCGCGCACGTCAACGAGACGCTGAGCGAGGACGGCCTGACCTACGAGAAGGGCCTGTCCAACAAGAACTTCCTCTGGCTCCTGGTCGAGGAGATCGGGCTGGAAGAGCTGCGTTCGCGCGTGAAGCGCCCGCTGACCGACCTGCGCGTGGGGCCGTTCTACGGGTGCTACATCGTGCGCCCGACCGACCGGCTGGGCATCGACGACCTCAAGCCGCGCGACACATACCTGGCGCAGATCATCGAGGCGCTGGGCGGCACGGTCATCGAGTACGCCGGCGCCTACAAGTGCTGTGGCTTCCCGATCATCACCATGAACAAGGAGGTCTCGCTCAAGCAGGCCGGACGCCACCTGGGCGACGCGGTTGACCAGGGCGCCGACTGCCTGGTGACGCCGTGCCCGCTGTGCCACCTCAACCTCGACCTCCAGCAGCCGCTGGCCGCGAAGGCGGTGGGCCGCACGCTGGACATGCCGGTGCTGCACCTCCCCCAGCTCGTCGGGCTGGCGCTCGGCCTGGAGCCAAAGGAGCTTGGCCTGCAGCAGCACATCGTCAAGCCCACGTCGGTCATCGACTGGTCGACATCGGTGGTTGCAGGCGTCTGATCAGAGACGGGCGCCGTGCCGGTCCCCATCGGCACGACGCCCCCTCCGAGCACCCCTTCCGTCCCGCGGAAGCCTCGTTCGCGGCGCCCCGTCGGCGCCTCCCAAGCGAACGCACCCGTATGGTGGCGCAGTCGGCGCCTCGGCGCTTCCCCTGTGCGGGGTGATCTTGGGGTGGTGCGGGGCTCACCCGAGGGCGCGATCCTGCCGATATAGGGCTCGTGTCCCCTCGCCAACCGGTCTCCGTCCTTCTCGGGCGCTTCGAGGACCTCGTCAACCACGGCCTGCTCGCACTGCTGTCCTGCGACGAGAACCTCGCCATCGTGGCTCACGATGTCGAGCACGACGAGCTGGACGCCGCTCTGGCCCGCCACCGCCCGCAGGTGGTACTGGTGAACTTCGGCTCACTGCGTTCGGCCGTGGAGGTCCACCACCTGTCCAGTGCCCACCCGGACACGCGCCTGCTCGTGCTGGCCAACCGGCCGACGGCCGGCGAGTGCAATCAGATGCTGGCCTTCGGCGCCACGGCCTGCCTGTCCAAGGAGACGCAGGGCCGCGACATCCTCAACGCCGTCCACCTCGCCTCGCGGGGCATGCAGGTGCTGCCGCGCTGCGCGGCCGTCACGCCCTCGGAGCCCAGCGGCCCCGAGGTCCTAACGCCACGCGAGGCCGAGGTGCTCGAGCACCTGCGCGCCGGCACCTCCAACGCCCAGATCGCCCGCGACCTGCAGGTGGGCGTCGAGACCGTGCGCACCCACGCGCGCTCGATCTTTCGCAAGGTCGGGGTGAGCAGCCGCCGCGAGCTGCGCGGCGTGGGACGCTGAGGGTCCGCCCGCGGGGCCCGAGGCCCGCGCATCCGGCCACCTCGCCGTCCTCGGCCAGCTCGACCGCCGCGCAGGTCGTGGATCTGTACGCCTCGCCACCCGGGCGTTACAGGTGTGCAGCGCGGCCGTGTCTTTTCGCGCGCGACCTGGCTGGATCTGCTGGTGAGGGTGGAGGGTGTGGCTGTGCCAGCGCCCGGGTCGCCTGTTCAGTCCCACACAGCCCCGCCTGCGGAAGGGCCGTGTGGTGTTGTCATTGATATACGTGGTCACCGCCACACGGTCTCCCGCGGGGAGGGGGTGTGTGGTGCTGTGCAGGTCGAGCGGGCGATCATCAGGCTGGCGGAGCCCCAGATCGGGGTGGCGGATCGCCGGCAGCTCCTGCCCTTGGATCTGGGCCGTGGAGCCATCGCCATCGTCTTCGGGTCGGACGGCTGCACGTGCTCTTTCGCGGATCACCGCCCGCCAGCTACGCCGCGGCGGTGCCCGCGCGCCCGTGCAGGAGGTCGCGCTCCACGAGCAGCTCGGCGAGCTGAACGGCGTTGGTGGCCGCCCCCTTGCGGATGTTGTCACTGACCACCCAGAGGTCAAGCGCGCTGTCGTGGGAGGGATCGCGGCGGATGCGCCCGACGAACACGTCGTCGCGCCCAGCTGCGGCGGTGGCGATCGGATACACGCAGTTACCGGGGTCGTCGAGCACGGTCACGCCGGGGGCGGCGGCCAGCAGGGAGCGGGCCTCCCCGGGCTCCAACGGGGTGCGGGTCTGCACATTGACGGCCTCGGAGTGGCCGAAGATCACGGGGACGCGCACGCATGTGGCGCTGACGCGGATCGCGTCGTCGCCGAGGATCTTGCGCGTCTCCGCCATCAGCTTGCGCTCCTCGTCGGTGTGGTCCTCGCCGTCGGCGAACGAGCCCGCGTGGGGCAGCACGTTGAAGGCGATGGGGTGCGCGTAGACCTGCGGCTCCCCGAGCGGCTCGCCGCCGAGCACGGCGCGGGCCTGGCGGCGCAGCTCGTCGATGGCCTTCATGCCAGTGCCGCTCACCGACTGGTAGGTCGAGACGACCAGGCGCTCGATGCCCGCCGCGTCGTGCAGAGGCTTGAGCGCGACGACCATCTGCATGGTCGAGCAGTTGGGGTTGGCCACGATGCCGTCGTGCCAGGCCAGGTCGTCGGGGTTGACCTCACTGACGACCAGCGGCACGTCGTTGTGCATGCGCCAGGCGCTGGAGTTGTCGACCACCACGGCGCCCGCCGCCGCAAAGCGCGGTGCCCATTCGCGGCTCGTCGAGGCGCCCGCGGAGAAGATGGCCAGGTCGAAGCCGCGGATGGCCTCCGCGGCGAGCTCCGCCACGACCAGGCCACCATCCAGCTCGCGGCCTGCGCTGCGCGCGCTGGCGAAGGCGACGACCTCGTCGGCGGGGAACGAACGCGCGCGAAGCTGCTCGAGCATCACTGTGCCCACCGCCCCCGTGGCGCCGACGACCGCCAGGCGCATCAGTGGTTCCTCGGTGCAACCACTACGAGAGCTCCCCGAACGGCCGCTCCTGGCGGATTGTGCCCTCCCCAGACAGCGCGAAGGCCGCGTGCAGGGCGCGCACCGCCGCGGGGACCTTGTCGCCGTGGATTACGCAGGAGATCTTGATCGGCGAGGTGGAGATCATCTTGATGTTGATCTCCTCCCGCCCCAGGGTGGTGAAGACCTTCGCGGCCACGCCGGGGTGGGTGCGCATGCCCGCGCCGATGACCGAGACCTTCCCCATCGCCTCGTCGGTGGCGACCTTCCCCCCGTGCTCGGCGGCCAGCGGCTCGAGCGCGCGCCGGGCGTCGGCCAGGTCGTTGCGCGGCACGGTGAAGCTCATGTCGGCCCATTGGGCGTCACTGACCGGCTCGTTCTGGATGATCATGTCAACGTTGACGTTGGCCTCGGCCAGGGCGGTGGTGATCCGCCCGGCCACGCCAGGGGTGTCGGGCACGCCCTTGAGCGTGACGCGCGCCTCCTCGGTGGAGTGCGTGACGGCGGTGATGAAAGGGTTCTCCACGATGGTCTCCTGCTCTGCGACGACCACGGTACCCGGCTCGTCGTGGAAGCTGGAGCGACAGTGGATGCGCACCCCGTGGTTGCGGGCGTACTCGACGCTGCGCAGCTGCAGCACGCCGGCCCCCGAGGCCGCCATCTCGAGCATCTCCTCGAAGGAGACGACGGGCAGCAGCCGGGCGTCGGGCACGATACGCGGGTCAGCGCTGAAGACGCCGTCGACGTCGGTGTAGATCTCGCACACGTCGGCCCCCACGGCGGCGGCCAGGGCCACCGCGGTGGTGTCCGAGCCTCCCCGGCCCAGCGTGGTCACGTCGCGGGTGGTCGAGACGCCCTGGAAGCCGGCCACCAGGACGATGCTCCCCTGCCTGAGCGCATCCTCGATGCGATCGGCGCGCACGTCTACGATGCGCGCCTTGGTGTGGGACGTGTCTGTCACGATCCCCGCCTGGGAGCCCGTGAGGGAGATCGCCCGATGACCGAGATCGATGATGACCATGGCACACAGCGCACACGACTGCCGCTCGCCGGTGGACAGCAGCATGTCCATCTCCCGCGGGTCGGGCTCGGGGGAGATCTCCCGGGCCTCGCGGATCAACGCGTCCGTCGTCTTCCCGCGCGCCGAGAGGACGGCAACGACGTCGTGGCCCTCCTCGCGCTTGGCCACGATGCGACCCGCGGCGCGCGCAAGCCGCTCCGGGTCGGCGACCGAGGTGCCGCCGAACTTCATGACCACCCTGCCGGGCACGGCCATCAAGGCTAGAGACTGATGGCGGCGGACGGCTTGCGCCGCCTGTGGGCGGCGCTGCGAGGATGGGTCCACCCGCGCCTGCGCCGCCTGTGGGCGGCGCTACGAGGATGGGAGGCCCACCCGCGCCTGCGCCGCCTGTGGGCGGTGCTGCGAGGCCAGGAGGGCGACCCCCCCCAGCGCCGCCGGCTTATCGCGCTGCTGGGCGGGGTGCTCGTGCTCCTGGCCGGCGGAGCAGTCGCCCTGGTGGTGACCACCGGCGGCGGCGACGGCAGCGACCCGTTTCCCACCCTCGAGGCGGGCTCGCGCTTCGGCGGCGGCGAGCAGCGGGACGCCCAGGAGGAGGACGAGGCGGACGAGGAGGACGCGCGCCCCGACCTCTCCGACGAGCAGATCCGCCGCCTGGCCGCGGGCCTGTTCGTCGTCGGCTTCTCCGGGCAGGACCCGACGGCCTCCTTCTTCGAGCGCCTGCAGACGCGCGAGTGGGGCGCTGTGTTGATCGACGAGACCAACTACGTGGACGAGGAGCAGGTCACCACCCTCGTTCAGCAGGTGCGCGACGTGGCGCGACTGCGCGAGGGCCGGCGGCCGATCGTGATCGTCCCCCAGGAGGGCGGCGATCAGTCGGCCTTCGGCGACCTTCCGCCCGGCGGGCAGGGGTCGCTGGGCTCCGAGAGCCTGGAGGCGGTACGCCGAGGGGCGCGCAGTGCGGCCCGGGCCCTGGCCGGCGTGGGTGTCGATGCCGTGCTGGCCCCCGACGCCTCGGTGGCCACGACCGGCGGCGCGGCCGAGGGTCGGGGCTTCTCCGACGACCCCGCGCGGGTGGTGCGCGCGGTGCGCGCCTCGGTCACCGGTTGGGACGAGGGCGGGGTGACGCCGATCGTCAACAGCTTCCCCGGCGAGGGCGCCGCATCGCAGAATCCCGACCTGGGCCCGGCCACCGTCGGCCTGGACCTCCAGAGCCTGCGCGACGACTCCATCCGCGCGTTCAACGCGGTCTCGCGCGACGTGCGCGGCATCCAGATGTCCGCCGTGCTGTACTCGGCGCTGGACGTGGTGACGCCCGCCACCCTGGTCCCCGAGGCCATCGCTCTGCTGCGCGACGACCTCGACTTCGACGGGGTGGTGGTGAGCGCCAACCTGCTCACCACCGCAGCGGCGGGCGGAGGGAACGTGGGCGACGACGCAGTCGAGGCCCTGCAGGCCGGGTGCGACCTGCTCTACCTCCCCGGTGGGCGGGAGGAGCAGGAGGTGGCCTACCGCGCCGTCGTCACGGCCATCCGCGAGGGCGATCTGGACGTCGAGCGCCTGCAGGCGTCGGTGGAGCGCATCGGCGAGCTGCGCCGCCGTCCGGCGGCGGGCAACGCGCCGGGAACGGGCGGCGGCGGGGTGCTCCCGCAGGAGCCCGTTGTGCCGCAGGAGCCCCTCGTGCCCCAGCCGCCCGTCCCGCCTCAGGCGCCCGCGCCCGTACCGCCAGGCTGAGCGAACAGCTCGGCCAGCGGGAGGGCGAAGCCCGGCAGCAACGGTGACGTCAGCGCGTCATCGCGCGTCAGCTCGAGGCTGACATCGAAACTCGGGCTCGACGGCGCAGACGGCCGGGGGCACTAGAGCACGCGGCGGCCGGTCAGTGCCCGTCCCAGGGTGACCTCGTCGGCGTACTCCAAATCGGACCCGACCGGCAGGCCCGAGGCGAGGCGGCTGACCGTCACCTCGGGCGCCCGCTCGCGCAGCTCCCCGGCGAGGTGCAGGGCGGTCGCCTCGCCGGTGGTCGTCGCGTTGGTGGCCACCACGACCTCGCGCACCGGTGGTTCGGCGCCCTCAACGCGGGCGTAGAGCTCGGTGATGCGCAGATCGTCGGGGTCCACCCCGTCGATGGGCGACAGCGCACCGCCCAGGACGTGGTATCGCCCGGTGAACTCGTGCGTGCGCTCGATGGGGATCACGTCGGCGAACTCCTCGACGACGCAGATCAGCCCCAGGTCGCGCCGGGTGTCCTCGCAGATGCGACACCGCGGGCCCTCCGCGAGGTTGAAGCAGATCTCGCAGGCGCCCACGCGCTCCTTGACCTCGCGGATGGCGTCGGCCAGCGCACCGGCCTCCTCGGGGGTGGCGCGCAGCAGGTGGAAGGCCAGGCGCTGCGCGGTGCGCTGGCCGATGCCGGGAAGCCGCGCGAGCTCGGTGACCAGGCGCTGGACGGGCGGAGCGAACACCTCGAGGTAGGTCGCGTGCTGCCCGGCCGCTAGCGGGGCAGCCCGCCCGGGCCGCCCGGGCCGCCGAGGCCGCCCATCCCGCCCGGACCGCCGCCCATTCCGCCCAGGCCCAGGCCGTCCAGGTCCAGCCCGCCGGTGAGGCCCTCCATCTTGCCGGCCGCCATGTCCTGCGCCGCGCGGATGCCCTCGTTGACCGCCGCGGTGATCGTGTCCTGCAGGAGCTCGGGGTCCTCGGGATCGATGGCCTCGGGGTCGATGGCGATCGACTTGACCACCAGGTCGCCGCTCACCTTGACGGTGACCATGCCGCCGCCCGCGGTCGCCTCGACCTCCTCGTGCTTGAGCGACTCCTGGGCCTCGGCCATGTCCTCCTGCATCTTCTGGACCTGCTTGAGCATCTTCTGCATGTTGGGCTGGGGCATCAGGTTCGCTCCTCGTCGGGGTCGGCGTCCGGCAGGATCTCGGTGGCGTCGAGCTCCGCCTTGAGGCGCTCCACCACCGCATCTTCATCGGGGGTCTCGGAAGCCGTCCCGGCCCATCCTGCCCCGGCGAGCTCGTCTGCCTCGCGCAGCTCGTAGGTCACGCGCAGGCGCGCGCCGGTGACCTCGCGGATGGCCTGAGCGACGGCGGTGCGGGCGGGCTCCTCCTCGCACTTGCGCCGGATGAACGCGTCGTCGGCCCGGAAGGCGGCGGTGAGCACGCCGTCGGCCAACGTGATCGGCACTGCGTTCTCCAGGCAGGAGGCGACGAAGGCCTTCTCGTCGCGCAGCGTGTCCAGCACCGCCGGCCAGGCCTCGCGCAGAGCGGAGAGGTCGAGCGCGGCACCGTCGGCGCGCTGCGGTGGGGGCGGCTCCTCGGAGGGCGGCTCGTCCGGCAGGGCCGCGTCGCCGTTGGCGTCGGGAACGCTGTGCAGCGAAGAGGTGCCGGCGGGGGGCGGCGCGATGGCGGCGGCCACCGGCGAGGGCGGGGGAACGGGCGCGGGTGCGGTGACGGTGCCCCCCAGGCGCCCCTCGAGGTGCTCCACCCGGGCGGCCAGCGCGCGGGTTGCCGGGTCGAGATGGGGGGAGGCGGCCTCGACCAGCGCGAGCTCCAGGCGGGTGCGCGCGTCGGCGCCGTCGGCCACGGCGTGCCAGGCCTTGGCCAGAAGGTCGAGCACGCGCACGGTGTCCCCGCGCGCGAGGCGGCCGGCCTGCTCGGTCAGGCGGCGGTCGCGCTCGGGCGTCAGCGCGAGCTCGGGTGGAACCTCGCCCAGCGTCTGGACGACCATCAGGTCGCGCGCGTGGGCCTCGAGGTCACGCAGGAACGCGCCGGCGTCGCGCCCCGAGCGGATGAGCGCCGCCGCCGCCCGGAGCGCGGCGCGGGCGTCGCGGGCGGCCACGGCGTCCAGCGCGCCGAACAGCAGGTCGGCGTCGGCGACGCCCAGAACGGCGAGGACGTCGTCGGTCGAGATGGTGCTGGCGGCGCGGGTGCCGAGGCCCGCCAAGTGGCTGCCTGAGGTGGATCCCGCGCTGTAGTTGACGAGCTGCTCCAGCGTCCCCAGCGCGTCGCGGAACGAGCCGGTGGCGTGGCGGGCCAGCAGGGCGATCGCCTCGGGATCGATGGCGATCTGCTCCTCCTCGGCCACACGGCGCAGCACCGAGGCGACCTGGTCGACCGTGGGACGGGTGAAGTCGAAGCGGTGGCAGCGGTCGACCACCGTGGGCAGCACCTTGGCCGCCTCGGTGGTGGCCAGCACGAAGACGGTGTCGGGCGGGGGCTCCTCGAGGGTCTTGAGGAACGCGTTCCACGCCTGGGAGCTGAGCATGTGCGCCTCGTCGAGGATGTAGACCTTCGACCGCCCGCTGACGGGGGCGAAGGCGACGCGCTCGCGCAGGTCGCGGATGTCGTCGACCGAGTTGTTGGACGCGGCGTCCATCTCGATGACGTCCAGCGAGGTGGCGCTGGCGATTGCCCTGCACGAGGGGCACGTGCCGTCGGGCTCGGTGGTTGGGCCACCGTCGCAGTTGAGGCATGCGGCGAGGATCTTGGCCATCGAGGTCTTGCCCGTGCCGCGCGAGCCGACGAACAGGTAGGCGTGGTGGACCCTGCCCTGGTCGACCGCATTGCGCAGCGTGCGCACGACGTGCTGCTGGCCGACCACCTGGGCGAAGGTGCGCGGGCGATGACGTCGGTACAGCGAGGCAGCCTCGGACACGAGGCATCGAGTGTAGGGGCGCATCGGCCCGCTTGCCGGGAGGGCGGCCGCGCGGCGATCTGTAGCGTGGCCGCGTGCGCCTAGTCCGGCTCCTGCCCGCGCTCGCAACGGCGGGCGGGGTCGCGGTGGCCCTGTCCGTCGCCTTCGGCGCGCCCTCGCTGATCAACTACGACACGCTCTACGGCCTGCTGTGGGGGCGGGAACTGGCCGGGGGAGGCGACCCGGACCTCGACGTCGCGCTCGCCCCGACCCAGCACCCGCTGCTGACCGCCGCGGGTGTGGCGCTGGCGCCGCTGACCTCGACGGGCCGGCCGCTGCTGGGCGCCGGCGACGAGGCGCTCGTGGTGGGCGGAGCGCTGGTGTGCCTGGGTCTGGTGGCCTGGCTGGCCTTCGCCCTGGGCCGCGCGTGGTTCGGCGCCGGTGCCGGGGTGGTCGCCGCCGCGCTCATCGTCACCCGCGAGCCGATCCTCTCCTACGGCCTGCGCGCCTACGTCGACCTGCCCTACATCGCGCTGGTGCTGGGCGCGCTGCTGGTCGAGACGCGCCGCCCGCGGGCGGGCTGGCCGGTCCTCGCGCTCCTCGCCCTCGCCGGCCTGCTGCGCCCCGAGGCGTGGCTGTTCAGCGCCGCGTACGTGGGGTGGCTGTGGTGGAGTGCTCGGCGGGAGGGCGCGGTCGCCGGCCCGCGGGCGGAGGACGCCCCCGCCCGCGCGCCGCGCGGCCCCCGCGCGTGGGCTGGCCTCGCCGCCCTCGCCGCCGCCGGCCCCGTGCTCTGGGCGCTCACCGACCTCGCGCTGACCGGCAACCCCCTCTTCTCGCTCACCGAAACCCGCGCGGGCGCCGAGGAACTGGGGCGGATCACGGGGCTGCAGAACGTCCCCGAGACGCTCCCCCGCCGCCTCGGGGAGATCCTGCGCCCTGACGGCCTGCTCGCCGCGGCGGGCGGCGGCATCCTCGCGCTCTACAGGCTGCGCTCGCGCACCACGCTCCTGGGCGCGGCGGCCGGCGCGCTGGCCGTGGCCGCCTTCTGCGTCCTGGCCGCGGCCGGGCTGTCCATCCTCACCCGCTACCTGCTGCTGCCCGCGACGATCCTCGCCGTGTTCGCCGGCGCCGGGCTGCTGGGCTGGCGGGCGCTGGCGCCCGACGATCCCTGGCGCCGGCCCTGGATGGCCTTTGCGGTGCTGGTCGCCGTCCTCGGCGTCGTGTTCGCGCCCAGCCAGCTCGACCGCCTGGGCAACCTGCGCACGGCGCTGGAGCGCCAGGATGCGATCGTGGCCGACCTCCAGCCCCTGGTCACCGCGCGCGCGGGCTGCGGCCCCATCGCCGTTCCCAACCGTCGCCCGGTCCCCCACCTGGCGCTGTGGACAGGGGAGCCGGCGCGTTCGTTCGTCGTCGCCCAGGACGAGCCCGTCCCGCCCGACGGGATCTACCTGCGGCCCTCCTCCCCCGCGGTCGCGCGCGACTTCATCCTCGACCGCCGCGATCTGGACCGCTCGGTGCCCCCGCCCCCACCAGGCCTGCCCCGCGCCGGCGAGAGCACGTTCTGGACCGTCTGGGGCACGTGCCCCGCGCCACCATCGCCCGAGGCCGCACGTTGAGGCCTGACATGCGCCGTTGGCTGCTCGTGCTCGCCGTCCTGCTCGTCCTCGTCGCGGCGGGGCTGGCGGTGCTCTGGCCCGGCGGCGACGCCGGTGACCCCGCCGTCTCCGCGGGCGCGCCTGCGCCGACCGTGCTGGACGACTGGACCTTCCGCGAGGACCCCGACGATGCGGGCTCCAACGCCGGCTGGGCCGACGACGTGCCCGGCGGGCGGCCCGTCGAAGTGCCCTTCGTGGCCAACCCCGGCCCGCCCGCCGGGCCCCAGGGCGAGCGCGCCCAGCAGGGCTCGGTGGGCTGGTTCGAGCGCACCGTCGAGATCACGCGCGCCGGCACCCACGCCCTGCGCTTCGCCTCCGCCCACCACGAGGCGACCGTCTGGATCGACGGCGAGCGCGCCGGGAGCCACGTGGGCGCCTATGAGCCCTTCGAGGTGCGTGAGCGCCTCAAGCCCGGGCGCCACCGGATCGTCGTGCGCGTCGACTGGCGCGACCCCGACGCCCAGAGCGAAGCCGGCTCCCGTCGCGGATGGTTCAACTGGGGCGGGCTCAACGCCCCCGTGACCCTCTCGTCCATCGGCGACAGCGAGCTGGACCGCCCCGCCCTGCGCACGCAGGTCGACGGCCACAGCGCCCGCGTGACGGTCAGCGCCCGCGTGCGCAACTTCGCCGGGGCACGGGACCTGCGCGTCGAGGGGGCCCTGGCCGGCCGCACGCTGCGCTTCGCGCCTGTGACGGTGCAGCGCGACGGCACGGCGACGGCGCAGGCGTCGCTGGAGGTCCCCGCCGAGGCGCTGTGGTCGCCCGAGCGACCGGTCCGCCACGAACTGACGCTGGCCATCGGCGAGGAGGCGGCGCTGCGCCGGGCCGTCGGGCTGCGCGAGCTGGGCTGGGAGGACGGAGAGCTGACCCTCAACGACCGCCCACTGATCCTGCGCGGCGCATCCCTCCCGCCCGGGATCATCGATCGCGGTGACGCCCTGCGCCCGCAGGACATGGACGCCTTGATCGCCCAGCTACGAGCCATCGGCGCCAACGCCACCCGGGCCCAGCGCCCGCTCTCCCGCGCGCTGCTGGAGCGCCTGGACGCGGCGGGCATCCTCGTCTGGCAGGAGGTCGCACCGTGGGAGCCCGCCGGCGCGTGGTCGGCCCGAACGCCGCAGGCTCGCCGGGCGGCCACCGACACCGTCGAGCGGGCGGTGCGCGAGCTGCGCCTCCATCCCTCCGTGGTGACCTGGAGCCTGAGCAACGAGCTGTCGGCCCGTGGCCACCCCGACGACCAGGCGCCGTGGATCGAGCAGACCGCGCGGCGCGTGCGCGAGCTGGACCCCACACGCCCCGTGGCCGCGGACCTGTGGGGCCGCGACCTCCCCGAGCAGGCGCTGCCCATGCACGACGCGCTCGACGCGCTGGGCATCACCGACTACATCGGCTGGTACGAGGAGATCGGCGCCCCGCCTCCCGTGCAGGAGCGCGTGGCGCTCCGGCGCCTGGAGCGCATGCGCGCGCTGTTCCCGGACAAGGTGATCGCGGTAACCGAGGTGGGCGCCGAGTCCAGTGACCAGAACCCGCCCGAAGCCCCCGGCGGGCTGGCCTTCCACGCCGACCTGCTCGAGCGCCGCCTGGACACGTACTCCGGTCTCGACGGCCTCGACGGCGCCCTGGTCTGGAACCTGCGCGACTTCATGCTGCGCCCCGACTTCCGCGGCGGCTCGATCGAGGACGCCTACCCCACGCGCGTCCCCACCCCGGGGATCAACGCCAAGGGCCTGTTCACCAGCGAAGGCGAGGCCAAGCCGGCGGTCGAGGTCGTCCGCGATGGCTTGGCCGGCCTGGTGGACTAGTAGAGAGTGGACCGTGCACCCTCCTTCGAGGCGGCTGTCTCAGGCGCTTGCGCCGCCAACGGCTCCGGTCCGGGATCTCCCGCTGCGCCTACCGGTGACCGCTTAAGGCTGCTTCCTTCCGGACCTGACCTGGTTCACGGGCCGACATCGCGCGGGGACCCGGGCCATCAGCACCGCGACGAACGGGCTGGCCCCGAGGCAGTCACCCCTCGGGAGGGGATTCGGCCTCGCTAGAGCGGATTGCGAGTACAGGGCACCGCTAATTCCCCGCCTAGCACGGTCCGCGACGAGTCTACCCCTCCGCAGCGAACGGCTCGACCGGCAGGCCGGCCTCGACCCAGGCGGCGAAGCCGCCGGCCATGTCGGTGGCCCGCGCGAAGCCCAGCCGCTGCAGCGTCGCCGCCGCAAGGCTGGACTGATAGCCCTCGGCGCACAGCACCACGAGGTGGGCGTCCAGGCCGCCCACCGCAGGGTCGCGATGCGCGCTGTCGGGGTCGACGCGCCACTCGAGCACGTTCCGCGGGTGGCGCAGCGCCCCGGGCACCTCGCCCTCGGCGCGCCGCTGCTCCCGGCTGCGGATGTCGACTATCACGGCGCCCGCGGCCTGCGCCTCGCGCGCCTGGGCGGGCGTGAGGCGCTCGAGGCCGTCGCGGGCCTCGGCGAGCAGGTCGTCAAGGGTGGTGCGCGCCACGGCGCGGCTGCTACCCCGTCCGCGCCGTCCGCACGCTGACGGCGCGCGGGTGGCGCCGTTGACCATGCGGCAGGACCGAGAGCAGGCATGGCCGAAGGCTCGACGACCCCACCCGACAGCGAAGTCGCCCAAGGCGTACCATCGGCTCGTTCGCCGGCTCCTGCATCTGCGCCGCCACGACTTCTCCTCGGTGGGCACGATGCGGGTCGGGC
>JBBJOB010000011.1:0-17935 GCA_037721455.1 Solirubrobacteraceae bacterium
CAGGCTCAGTCCAGCAGCTCACTCAGCGCCGGGCCCCAGAGGTCGTGCTTGGCCACGAAGCCCCGTGCGCCGCTGCGCCGCGCACGGTCGGGGTACAGCGGGTCGTCGGAGCTCGACGTGATCACGATCGCGGGACCGTCCGGCTGAGCGGCCATGAGCTGTGCGATGGAGAATCCGTCGGTGTCGGGCAGGCGCACGTCCAGCAACACGACGTCGGGACGCAGCTCACGCTCGGCCACCACGGCGGCGTCGCCGTCGGGTGCCTCGCCGACCACCTCGAAGCCGTCGGCCTCCAGCAGGGCGCGGGCGTTGGCGCGGAAGGTCCGGTGGTCGTCGACGATGAGCACGGTGGCCCGCATCACCGCAGCGTGGACCTTGACGCGGTGTCACGCAATACGGGTTCCCACACCTCTGCTCCTCGCGGGATACAGTGCTCGGGCGCGGAAGGCTGACAGAGACGTTGCGGCGGACCCTCAGAAAACGGATCACGGCACGGGTGCTGCTGCTCAGCGCGACGGTGGCCGTGCTGCTGGGCACGACCCTCGGCCTGCTCATCGTCACGGTGGCAAGCCAGCGCGGCGCCGCGCGCGAGGCCTTCCGCTCCCAGGAGGCCCTGATCACCGCCAGCCGGCTGCAGGGCTCGTTTGTGCAGATCGAGAACGGCCTGCGCGGCTTCGTGGCCAGCAGGCGCGAGCGCTTCCTCGAGCCCGCTGAGGTGGCGCTGGACAGCTACCCGCGTCAGCTTCGCCGCCTGGACGGCCTGGCCTCCGACGAGCCGCGCCAGCGCCGGACGCTGGCCGACCTCGAGACGCGCATCGAGGACTACGTGGGCCTGTGGGCGCTTCCCCTCATCACCCTCGCGCGCAAAGACCCGGCGTCGGCGCGCAACGTGGTGGTCAGCAACGAGGGGCGGGTGCGCCTCGCGGGGATCGATGGCGCCCTGGACGAGCTCGCCACAGTCAAGCGCGAGGTCGTGCGCGACAACGCCCAGCGCGCCGACGACGCCTCGACGCTGGCCATCGGCTTCGGGGTCGGCGGCCTGGGCCTGGTGCTCGTGGTCGCCGCGGGGGTGGCCGTCTACCTGGGGCGCTCCGTGGTGCGTCCGGTGCGCGAGGTCGCCCGTGCCACGGGCCGCGTTGCCGGCGGTGACCTCTCCACGCGCGTGCCCGCGCAGCGCGAGGACGAACTGGGCGACCTCGCACGCTCGTTCAACGAGATGGCCGACCGCCTGCAGGTCAACCGCACGGAGCTGGCCGCGCGCACCGAGCAGCTCGAGCACTCCAACACCGAGCTCACACGCTCCAACCGGGAGCTGGAGCAGTTCGCCTCGGTGACCTCGCATGACCTGCAGGCGCCGCTGGTCACCGTGGCGATGTACGCCGAGCTGCTGGAGCGCCGCCATGCCGCCGAACTGGGTGAGGGCCTCGAGCTGGTCGCCGGCATCCGCGGCGCGACCGGGCACGCCCGCACGCTCATCCGCGACCTCCTCGACTACTCGCGGGCGGGCCGCGAGCAGCCCAGCCTCGAGGCGGTGCCGGCCGAGACGGTGGTCGAGCACGCGCTGGAGAGCCTGGCCGGGGCGATCGAGACGGCCGGCGCCCGGGTACGGATCGACGGCACCCTTCCCGTGGTGCTGGCCGACGCGGCAGGGCTGACGCGTGTCGTGCAGAACCTCGTGGGCAACGCGGTGAAGTTCGTCGACGGCCGCGCGCCGGAGGTGACCATCGGCGCCCAGCGCGAGGGCGCCTGGTGGCGCCTGTGGGTACGCGACAACGGCATCGGGATGGATCCTGCCCACGCCGGGCGGATCTTCGAGCCCTTTCAGCGCCTCAACGGCGAGGACGCCTACGCGGGCACGGGCATCGGGCTGGCCGTCTGCGAGCGTATCGTGGAGAGCCACGGGGGGCGCATCTGGGTGGACAGCGCCCAGGGCCGGGGCAGCACCTTCTCGTTCACCCTCGCGCCCGCCATCGATCACGCGGCCGCCCCGGCGCCCACGGTGGCGGCTGGCCGGTGAGGGGCCGCCCGTTGGCAGTGCCGGTGGGGCGTGCGCTGGCTGCGCTCGCCGTGCTGATGCTGGCGCTGGGCGGCTGCGGCGAGGACTCGAGCCCCACCCCGAGCGCCCAGCAGGCACAGGGCGAGCCGATCCGCATCGGCACCAAGAACTTCACCGAGCAGTACCTCCTGGGCGAGCTGTACGCCCAGGCGCTGCGCGCTGAGGGCTTCCGCGTGGAGCTCAAGCGCAACATCGGCAGCTCGGAGATCGTCCACCAGGCGCTGGTCGGCGGGGGCATCGACCTCTACCCGGAGTACGTCGGGGTACTGCTCAGCGAGGTCGCCGGGGTCACGGAGCGCCCGGACGAGGACGAGGACGCCTACCAGCTGGCCAAGGAACTCGAGCGGCGCGAAGGCTTCACGCTGCTGGCCCAGACCCCGTTCTCCGACCAGAACGCCATCGCCGTCCTCCCTGCGACAGCGCAGCGCGAGGGCGTGCTCGAGCTGGGCGACCTGGCCCGTCTGCGCGGCGAGGTGACCATCGGCGCGCCGCCGGAGTTCGCCAGCCGGTTCGAGGGGCTGGAGGGCCTGGAGGAGGTCTACGACCTACGAGACCTGCGGGCGGACGCAATGGCCATCGGCCTCCAGTACGACGCGCTGGACAACGGGCAGGTCGACGCCGCCGCGGTCTTCACCACCGACGGACGCCTGGCCGAGGGCGACTACGTGATCCTGGAGGACACTCGCGGGCTGTTTGCCAGCCAGCGCGTCGCTCCGGTGATCAGCCAGAGGGTGCTCGAGGCCAAGGGCCCACGCCTGGCCGAGACCCTCGACGCGCTCAACGCCCGGTTGACCACCAGCGTGATGCGCGAGATGAACGCCGAGGTCGATCTCCGCGACCGCGAGGCCGCCGACGTGGCCGCGGCGTTCCTGCGCACGCGGGCGCCCGGGGGGTGAGGGTGCGCTTGGTGTGGAGTCACAGGTCGATGACGACGTCGCCCTCGGGCGCGTTGACGCACGTGCGCACGACCTCGCCCTCGCTCCCGCCGACCTCGCCGGTGCGCAGATCGCGGATCCTCCCGCTGCACAGGCGCCCGACGCAGGTGTGACAGATGCCCATGCGACAGCCGAAGGGCAGGTGCGCGCCGGCCTCCTCGCCGGCGACCAGGATGGGCGTGCCACCGCCGGCGGTGGCCTGCAGGTCGCTGCGCAGGAAGCGCACGGTGCCGCCCACCCCGCCGGTGTCGTCGCCGCCGATGACTGGCTGGAAGCGCTCCATGTACAGCCGCTGGGGGTCACCCTCGGCCTCCCAGTGATCGATGAGCGCGTCGAGCAGATCGCCCGGCCCCGAGGCGAACGTCGCGCGCTCGCGCCAGTCGGGGCAGAGCTCCTCCAGGTCGACCGGCGTGAACCGGGCCTGGCGGTCGGTGTGGCGCTCGTGGAGGACCATCCCCGGGTGGCGCTGGGCGAGCCCGCGCAGCTGGGTGGCGAAGATGACGTCCTGCGGCGTGCGCGCGGAGTGGAGGTGCACGACGTCATCCAGCCCGCGGCGACGCTCCAGACAGCGCAGCATGCTCATGATCGGCGTGATGCCGCTGCCCGCGCTGAGGAAGAGCGCCCGGCGCGGCAACGGGTCGGGCAGCGTGAAGGTGCCCTCCACCCCGCCCAGGCGCACGATGGCGCCGGGCCGCGCGGCCTTCACCAGGAAGGGCGAGACGACGCCGCTGTCCAGGAACTTGGGCGTGATGGAGATGAAGCCGTCGGGCCGGCCGGGATCGGAGGTGATCGAGTAGGCGCGCCAGTGGTGCACGCCGTCGACGACCACGCCGATGCGCAGGTACTGACCGGGCTCGTGGCCCTCCCACTCGAAGCCGGGGCGGATGGTGATGGTCACCGCGTCGGCCGTCTCCCGGTCGACGCGCTCGATACGCCCGCGCAGCTCGCGCGTGGACCACAGAGGGTTGATCAGCTCGAGGTAGTCGTCGGGCAGCAGCGGCGTGAAGAATGCCCGCGCCGCCCGCAGCGCCGCGCGCCTGGCGGCAGGAACCTTCGGACGTGCGCCGACCTCAGCCATGCCCCGAACGTACCCATCTGAGAACGGGTGTCAACCCCACGTTCTCGCTAGCCCCGTACCATGGATGAATGGCCGCGACGCGCACCATCACCCCGCGCGAGCGCGAGCGGGAGATCGTCCTCGCGACGCGGGCCCTGTTCGATGAAAGAGGCATACAGGACGCACCGATCGAGGACATCGCCAACGCCGTGGGCATCGCCCGCGGGCTGATCTACCGGCACTTCTCCTCCAAGGAGGAGCTGTTCACCGCGACGGTCGACGACTACCTGGGCGAGCTGACCGGCCTGCTCACCGAGATCGAGCAGGCGACGTCTGACCCGGTCGCGCGCCTCGAGCACGGGCTGGAGGTCTACGCGGGCTTCTGCCAGCGCCACCCCGCGTTCCTGGACTGCGCCCTGTCGATCATGCGCCGCCCCGCGCGCGACCTGGCCGGGATCGTCTCCGAGGCCGTCTGGCTGCGCCTGGGCGAGGGCATCGCCTCCTGCGTCGACCCCCTGGTGCGTGCTCTGCGTGCCGGCGTGGCGTCGGGCGCCTTCACCATCGACGACCCCGACTACATGGCCAACGTCCTGTGGACCCAGGTCCTGGGCGTCATGCACCTGGCCCGAATCCGCGTGGGCATGCGCCGCTCGCCGGCCGGCGCACCCGAGCTCTTCGTCGTCTCCCCCGACCAGGTCGTGCGCACGTGCGTGGCCAGCGCCCTGGCCACCGTGGGGGCGACGCGGCGGTGACCACGACGCTGACCGCGCCCGTGGGCTGACAGGGCGCGCCCCCGTGCCCACCCTGTGGACCATCGGCTACGAGCGCCTGCGCGCCGAGGCGCTAGTGGCCGAGCTCGAGGCCGCCGGCGTGCGGCGGCTGCTCGACGTGCGCTTCCGGCCCCAGTCGCGCCGGCCGGGACTGTCCAAGACCCGGCTGGCGCGGCGGCTGGCCGACCACGGGATCACGTACGAGCACCGCCGGGCACTGGGCACGCCGCCTGACCTGCGCTGGCTCTACAAGAACGGCCGCGTGGCCGAGGGCGCACGTGGCTTCGCCACCCACGTCGAGCACACCGCTGCCGGCGAGCTCGACGCGCTGGCCGCCGATCTCGACCACGCGCCGCCTACCGCGCTGCTGTGCCTCGAGGCCGACCCGGCGATCTGCCACCGCCGCATCCTCACCGAGGCACTCGCGAGACGCCGCGCCGACCTCAAGGTCGTCGATCTCTAGCCGGAGGGCGCTCCCGCGTAGACAACCGACGAATTCCGGCTCAGAACACCACGGTGCGCTCGCCGTGGGCCAGCACCCGGTCCTCGCAGTGCCAGCGCACCGCGCGGGACAGGACAGAGCGCTCGATGTCGCGGCCCAGGCGCTCGAGCGCCTCGACGTCGTCGCGGTGGGTGACGCGGATGACGTCCTGCTCGATGATCGGCCCGGCGTCGAGCACCTCTGTCGCGTAGTGGGCCGTCGCCCCGATCAGCTTCACGCCGCGCTCGCGCGCACGCCGGTAGGGCGCCGCGCCGGCGAAGGCGGGCAGGAAGCTGTGGTGGATGTTGATGGCCGGTGCGCCCAGCGCGTCGAGGAAGCCGCCCGAGAGGATCTGCATGTAACGGGCCAGCACGACGAGGTCGAAGCGCCCGGCCAGCAGCTCGAGCTGGCGCGCCTCGGCCTCGGGCTTGGTGTCAGCCGTCACCGGGACGTGCTCGAAGGGGATCCCGAACGTCGCCGCGGTGTCGGCCAGATCGAGGTGGTTGGAGATGACCAGGCCGACCCGCATGTCCAGCTCGCCGCGCCGCCAGCGCCACAGCAGGTCGAGCAGGCAGTGGTCCTCGCGCGAGACCATGACCGCCACCCGCTTGGGCTCGGCGGCGTCGTGCAGGCGCCAGTCCATCGCGAAGCGCGCGGCCACCTCGCCGGCGAAGGTGCGCTCGAGCGCGTCGAGGGGCATGTCCAGCCCCTCCAGACGAAAGGCCATGCGCATGAAGAACGTGCCGCCCTCGGGGTCGGTCGAGTACTGGTCGGACTGCACGATGTTCGCGCCGTGGCGAAACAGGAACTCCGACACTGCGGCGACGATGCCCGGCCCGTCGGGGCACGTGATGACCAGGCGGCCGCTGTGCTCCACGAGGGTCAGTCGTCGTCGCGCTGCTCGGCGCGGAAGACCAGGCGCTTGACCTCGCCCACGGCACCGCCACCCAGGCGCAGCGCGGTGTGGAATCCCTCGGCGCCCATGCCGCCGGAGTCCAGGATGCGCCGCAGGTCGTTGAGCGCGGGAAGGTCGTCCTGCGCCACCTGGTCGCGGGCGGTCTCCACCAGGATCAGGTGGCGCGGACGGCGCAGCCCCGCGGCCAGCCGGATGACGCGATCGCGCTCGGCGCCGTCCAGGCCGTCGGCGGCCAGCACCACGCCGTGGCCGGTCTGCAGGCGCTTGAGCACCGCGGCGTCCAGAAGCTGGCCCGCGCGTTCCTCGAGTTCGGACTCGGCCACCCGGCCGGCCAGCAGCTTGCGCACCCGATCGGCCGAGAGCACAGCGGGCTTGTCCTCGACGACGCGCTCCACCAGGCGGTCGCGGTCGGCCTTGGACGCGCTGACCACGTAGACCAGGCTCCCCGGCGAGTAGCGCAGCCGGTCGGAGGGGCGCAGCACGCGGCCGCGCACCGACATGTCGGCGGGCCGCTCGGGCCCGCCGCTACGGCGAGGGCGGTCCGAGGACCACCCAGTCCGCTCGTCGTCGCCGATCTTGACGCTGCGCGTGGGGGGCGTGGGGGGCATCCCCACATCCTGACCGAATGCACCCGTCCGCTGTGGAGGGTCCCGCCTACGCGGGCCGGTGGACCACGACCTCCAAGCACCCGGTCGGGTCGCTGCGCAGCTTGCGGTCGACGGAGGCCTCGACGTACCAGTTGAGGCAGTTGTTCGCGGTCTGGAAGCTGGCGCGCGCGTCGATGGGGACGTTCAGCGCGAAGGTGAACGACTGCGTGGCCCCCGCGCGCAACTCGGCGGGCTCGGCCAGGTCCTGGACCGGGCCGTCGTAGGTGACGCCCTCGCCGTCCCGGTCGCTGCGCCGCCCGCGCAGCTTCACGCGCAGCGCGCGGCCCTCGAGGTCCTCGTTGGCCGTCACGGCCACCGAGCCGCTGATGCGCTCGCCCGGGTGCACCACGCGCCGGTCGACCTGGATGTCCATGCGGGCCTCGCTGGGGTGCTTGCACGAGCCCTCGGCCCAGGCGGCGAGGGCGTCGGGTGCGGAGGCCACGGTGATGGGGACCTCCTCGTTGACGTCGCGCCCGGCCTTGCGGTCGATCGTGACCTTGGCCATCCACCGCACGGCGTCCTCGACGGTGGGCGGCGCGTCGTCGGGGACGCGCAGCACCGTCTCGAACGTGCCCGCCGGGGGACCGCCGTTGCCATCAGCGCCGGACAGCGGCTCCTGCGCGACCACGATCTCCTCGTGGCGGGTGCGCGTGGTGCGGTCGCCGTCGGAGTCTGTGTCCTCGTAGCGGTACGAGTTGACGTAGACCAGGCACACCCGCGCGCTGCGGGTCTTCTTGTCGGGCTCGCCCAGCTCCGAGCGCACCCGCACCTCATCCCCGGGTGAGAGCGCGGTGGGCTCCGCGCTCACCTCGAGCGACGTCTTGCCGGCGAACAACCCCATGTGATCCTCCTCGATCGACGATCCGTGTCGGTGTGAGGAGGCAGTCTGGCCGCTGCGCGGCGCGCGCGCAAGGGCCGTTCAGCTCCGGCCGACCAGCGCCGCGCAGACCCAGTTTCCGGCGCCCGCGCCGCCGGCCCACAGCTCGGCCGCGAGCCGGTCCTGCTCGGCCTTGGGCGCCTGGTAGGCGTGCTTGGTCCTGCCGCCCAGCCCGGCCCAGGTCTCGGGGAGGAACTGGTAGTAGCCCGAGGCGCCCGCGCTGTTGGGCGTGTGGTTCACGCCGCCCGACTCGCACTGCACGATGGCGTAGGGGATGGACCAGGGGCCGCCCGGCCCCGTGGTCTGACGGGCCTGGCGCTCGCGGCGCTTCAGCAGGCGCTCCAGGCGCCGCTCTCCACGGCGGCGGTCGGCACGGGCGCTGCGCAGGGCATCCAGGCGTGCGGCGCGGGCCTCGCGCAGCTCGGCGCGGCGCTCGCGCAGGCCCGCTGCCACACCGGCCAGCGCGTCGCGGCGGCGCTGGACGGCCGCGGTCTCCTCGCGCTGGCGCTCAGCCAGGCGGGTGAACCTGCGCCGCTCGCGGATCGCCTCTGCACGCGCGGTGCGCACCTCGTCGACCACGCTCTCGTCCTGGGCCTGCACGCGCTCCAGGAACTCCACCGTCTCCAGCAGGTCGGCGAAGCCGTCGGCGCGCAGCACGACCGTCACCAGCCCCGGGCCGGGGCTGCGGTAGCGCTCGTCGAGGATCGTTGCGAGCTTGTCCTGCGCCTCCTCCAGACGCTCGCGCAGCCGCGCCGCACGCTCGCGCGCCGCGTCACGGCGTTCCACGGTGCGGGCCTCGCGCGCCTGCGCGGCGGCCAGCTCCTCCTGGGCCTCGGCCAGGCGCCCCTCCAGCAGGGACACCTCGCGCTCGACCGCCCCGATCAGGCGCTCCAG
Organism: Solirubrobacteraceae bacterium; assembly: GCA_037721455.1. Lineage (GTDB taxonomy): Bacteria > Actinomycetota > Thermoleophilia > Solirubrobacterales > Solirubrobacteraceae > Siliceabacter. Next base: position 8,634 of record JBBJOB010000011.1, read on the forward strand.
CCGCGCCGCGGCGTCCGACAGCTCGCGCTCGCGCTCGCGGTCCTCGCCGACGCCCTCACGCAGCGCGTCCTCGGTCTGGGCCTGTGCGCCGGCGGCAAAGGCGATCCAAGCGCAGCAGAGCGCTGCCAGGACGGCGAGGGATCGGATGGCGGGACGGAGCATGCTCGGCGCTCCGGGCCGAGCAGGCGTCGCGGAGGTGCCAGCACGCTAGCCGCGCGCCGGGCGCGGACGAAGCGCTGCAACACCTCGTGCGCAGAGAACGGCTCTCGCCTTCGATAACCGGAACGATCCGGTCGCCCGGTGGCCCCGGAGGGCTGCCGGCGGCGGGCGGCTCCAACACGGCGACGTCACCCCCCCTGGCACCTCTCCAGCCACCGCGCGACGGCCCGCCAGGCCTGGGAGCCCGGATCGATCGGCGCGCGGTGCCCGCCGGTCGCGGGCTCCACGAGCTCGACCTCGTCCCCCGCCGCACGCGCGACGTCGGCGTAGGCGCGAGAGCGCTTCACGGGCACCGTGGCATCGTCGGCGCAGTGGACCAGGAGCGCCGGGACGCCAAGCCCCACGCGGCGTACCGGGTCGGCCTGGGCGAAGCGCTCGGGCACCTCCGCCGGGGTGCCGCCCAACAGCTCGTGGGCCACCGTCCCGGCGCGCTCGAGGTCGGACACCGAGGCCAGCGCCACCACGGCGCGCAGGCTCACGCGAGGCGCCGCCCCCGGCGCCCCGACGGGCAGGCCGGGCCGCGCCGCGGCCCACAGCGCGAGCTGGCCGCCCGCGGAGTGGCCGACCCCGACGACGCGCGCCAGGTCCAGCCGCGCGTACTCGAGGGCCAGCAGGTGGTCGATCCCCGCAGCGACGTCCTCGAAGGTCGCCGGCCACCCGCCGCCCCCGCGGCGCCCCGTGCCCAGGCGGCGGTACTCGAGATTCCACGCCGCCCACCCCCGGTGCGCCAGGTCGCGCGCCAGCGGGCGCATGACGAGCCTGCCGTAGCGGGTGCGCCAGTACCCGCCGTGGAGCACCACGGCCACGGGGTGCGGCCCCGCGCCGTCGGGCAGATGCAGGTCGGCGACCTGCGAGGCGCCCGGGCCGTATCGATGGCGCGCGGGCCGCGTGAGCGCCGACAGCGCGATGCGGGCCGGGAGGCTCAGCCGCGCCGCTGTGGATCATCGGAGGAGGCCCGCCTCGCGGCCGAAGGGCGACGGACCGACCCCGCGTGGGCGCGCGCCGTGGGGTCGCGACGCGCCTTCACGAGGCTGGCGATCGTGGTGATGGTCAGCACGGTGAGGATCACCACGAGGGACAGCCCGGTGGAGATCTCCGGGAACCCCTCGCTCACATCGGTGTGCAGGAACTCCAGGATCAGCTTGACCCCGATGAAGCCCAGCACGAGCGAGAGGCCGACCGAGAGGTAGACCAGCCGGTCCAGGAGGCCCGAGACCAGGAAGAACAGCGCCCGCAGGCCCAGCAGCGCGAAGGCGTTGGCGGTCAGGACGATGTAGGTCTCCTGCGTGACGCCGAACACGGCGGGGATCGAGTCCAGCGCGAAGAGGATGTCCGTCCCGCCGATCGCGATGAGCACCAGGAACAGCGGCGTGAGCACGCGCCGGCCGTCGATGTGGGCGAACAGCTTCTGACCCTGGTACTCGTCGGTGAAGGGCAGGGTCTTGCGCGCGACGCGGACCAGCCCGTTGTCCTCCACGTCGGGGTCCTCGTCGCGGTGGCGGAACAGCTGCACCGCCGTGAAGAGCAGCAACAGCCCGAAGATCAGGAACATGAACGAGAACAGCGAGATGAGCGTGGCCCCCAGCAGGATGAAGATCACCCGCAGGACCAGCGCGATGACGATCCCGAAGATCAGCACCTTCTGCTGGTAGGCGGCCGGGACCGCGAACGTGGTGATGATGATCACGAAGACGAAGAGGTTGTCGACCGACAGGCTCTTCTCGACGATGTAGCCGGCGAAGTACTGCGTGCCGAAGTCCCAGCCCGCGATCAGGCCGAAGACCACGCCGAAGGACACCGCGACGCCGATGTAGAAGATCGACTGGAACGCCGCCTCGCGGAACTGGACGGCATGCGGGTTGCGCATCGCCTGGAAGAGGTCCACGGCGAGCAGCGCGACGATCACCCCTATCGTCACTGCCCACGCGGTGAAGGTCACATCGAGCATTGCGCGCGGGACCCTATCCGGCCCGTGCCGCTGACAACCCGCGGCCCGTGATGCATCTGTCGCCCTCCTCCATCCGCATAACCCTTCTGTGTCCGTTCTGAGCACCCGGACCGGCGAGCGCGAGGAGCGCTCCGCCCCGTCCGGCGACCTCGACGCGCTCGCCCGCGAGCTGGACGCCCTCTACTACGAGGTGCGTTCCGACCTGGGGGCGGACGACGCCGCCTACATCCGCCGGGTCATCGCCGCCCAGCGCGGCCTGGAGGCCGGCGGGCGCGCGCTGCTGCTCCTCTCCCGCTACCGACCAGCTCTGGTGGGCGGCGTCGCGCTGCTGACCCTGGCCAAGATCCTGGAGAACATGGAGATCGGCCACAACGTCATGCACGGCCAGTGGGACTGGATGCGCGATCCGCAGATCAACTCCACGGCGTGGGAGTGGGACGCCGTGTCCACGGCGCGCTCGTGGAAGCAGGCCCACAACTTCCGCCACCACACGTTCACCAACATCCTGGGGAAGGATCGCGACCTGGGCTACTCGGCCATGCGGGTCGATCCCCAGCAGCCGTGGCACCCCATCCATCTCCTCCAGCCGCTCTACGGCGTGGCCATGGCCCTCACCTTCGAGTGGGGCATCGCCCTCTACGACATGGAGCTCGACTCGGTGCGCCGCGGGGAGAAGACTCCGGCGCAGGCCCGGGTCGACCTGGCCGCCTTCGCACGCAAGGCAGGCCGCCAGGTGATCAAGGACTACGTCGCCTTCCCGGCGCTGGCCGGGCGCCGCGCGCCCCGCGTCGCGCTGGGCGTCCTGGCCGCCAACGTGATCCGCAGCGTGTGGGTGCACACGATCGTCTTCATGGGCCACATCCCCGAGGGCGCCGAGACCTTCGGCGAGGACCAGCTGGAGGGCGAGACGCGCGGCGGGTGGTACCGCCGCCAGATGGTGGGCTCGTGCAACCTGGAGGGGTCGCCGCTCTTCCACCTCCTGGCCGGAAACCTGTCCTTCCAGATCGAGCACCACCTCTTCCCCGATCTGCCCAGCAGCCGCTACGCGCGGATCGCCCCTCGGGTGCGCGCAGTCTGCGAGCGCCACGGCCTCTCTTACAACAGCGGCCGCCTCGGCCGCCAGTACGGGTCGGTCGCGCGCAAGATCCTGCGCCTCGCCCTGCCGTAGCCCAGGAGGTCGCGTCGGGGGGCTGCCGGCTCAGGCCGGCCATTTGTTGTGCCGATACAGGGCGGATGACCCGACCCTCGGCCGTTCAGGCACCCGCATGGGTGGGCGCCGGCGGCGGCCATGACACGAGCCTCATGGCCAAGGCGCTGGCGGGCCTCTTCTGTGCGGGGGCCACGCTCGCGCTGCTGACGGTGGTGCTCCCGCGCTCGCAGGACTTCGACGAGATCGGGATGCTGGCCGTCGTGGGCAACGCCTACGTCATCGCAGCACTGCTGTACCGGCTGGCCGACCGTCTCTCCCCACGGATGCTGCGTCCCGCGCTGGCGTGGGGCTCCACCCTCATCACCGCCGTCGCCTACTTCTCGGCCGAGAGCCCGAGCCCGCTGGTCTTCTTCTACCTGTGGGTCTTCCTCTACGCCTCGTACTTCTTCACCCGCCCCGAGACGGTCGCCCAGGTCGCCTATGTGGGCGCCGCCTACGCCGCCCTGCTCGCGATGGCGCCGCCGGCCTCCGGCACCGCCGCGTGGTGGGTGGTGGGCATGGGCGCTCTCGTCGTCGCAGCGGTCCTCATCGGCGCGATGCGACGGCGCACCGACGTGCTGATCGAGCAGCTCTACGACGCCGCGCGCACCGACCCGCTCACGGGGCTGCTCAACCGGCGTGGCTTTCGCGACCTGCTCGACCTGGAGCTCGAGCGCGCCCGGCGCGGCGAGGGCTGCGTCGCGGTGGTGGTCGGGGACATCGACCACTTCAAGGAGGTCAACGACCGCGGGGGCCACCACGTCGGCGATGCCGCGCTCCAGCGCACGGCCCGCATCCTGGACGAGGACAAGCGTCAGCTCGACGTGGTCGCCCGCGTCGGCGGCGAGGAGTTCACGCTGATCCTGCCCGACACCGACGCCCCGGGGGCACTCGCCATCGCGGAGCGCCTGCGCTGCCGGTTCCAGCGGGAGTTCGCCGCCGACACCGTGCCGCTCACCATCTGCTTCGGGATCGCGGCGTACCCCGCCGACGGCGAGACGGCCGGCGCGCTCCTGCGCGCGGGCGACGCGGCCCTCTACGGCGCCAAGGCCGGCGGGCGCAACCGCAGCGTCATCCACAGCCTGGCGCTGCGCGAGCTGGTCACCCGCAGCGGCGTGGGCGTCGACATCGAGGGCGAGCGCTACGTCGGTGTCGTGCGCGACCTGGCCGAGGCGCTCGACCTGCGCTTCAGCGGCAGCGCGAGGCACTCCGAGACGGTCGGCCGTTACGCCGAGATGATGGCTGTGGAGCTCGGGATGCCCCAGGAGCGCGTGGCGCGCGTCCGCCTGGCGGGCATCCTGCACGACATCGGGAAGGTGGCGGTGCCCGACGCCATCCTGCACAAGCCGGGCAAGCCCACCGAGGAGGAGTGGGCGACGATCCGCCGCCACCCCGAGCTCGGCGCGCAGATCCTCGAGCACCCGAGCCTCACAGACGTGCGCAGGTGGGTCGCGGCCCACCACGAGCGCCCGGACGGCAAGGGGTACCCGCTGGGGCTCTCCGGCACGGCCATCCCGGTGGAGGCACGGATCCTCGCGGTGGCCGACGCCTACGAGGCCATGACCAGCGACCGCTCCTACCGCGCCTCGATCGGGCACGAGGCGGCGCGTGCCGAGCTCCAGCGCTTCGCCGGCTCCCAGTTCGACCCGGCGGTGGTCGAGGCGCTCAGGACGGTCGTGGGCCGCGAATCGGAGCGCGCTGGCACGCTGGCGCTCCGGCCTGGCGCGCTCGTCGCCGAGCACGCGCGCACCCCCGTGGCGGGTTAGAGCAGGCGACCCGCGAGGGCGACCGCGAGGTCGTCTGTGCCGTCGGTGCGCCGGCGGTGGACGTAGGCGTGGCGGCCCAGCTCCCGGGCCCGATGACGCAGCAGCTCGTCGAGGAAGTCCGGGTAGCCGGTGGCCTGCCCGGCGGGGTCGTCGCTGCCCGGCAGCAACGTGGGCGTCACCGCGAAGGCGAACAGGCCGCCGGGCTCCAGCAGCCCCAGCGCGCGGTCCAGCACATGGGGCGGCGCATGCCCGGGCCCCAGGGCGGAGAGCGCGACCACCGCGGTGAAGCCGTGGGCGGCGAGCTCCGCGACCTCCTGCGCCGACCAGGCGCTCAGGTCGCCCACCCGGAAGTCGTCGTAGACGCCGGGGTGGTCGCGACGGGCGGCCTCGCGCGCCTGGGGCTCGAGGTCCAGCCCCACCAGGTGGCCGACGCCCAGCGCGCGCAGCTCGACGCCGCCCAGGCCGTTGCCCGCGCCGAAGTCCAGCACCCGCTGGTCAGCCGGGTCCAGCCCCAGGTCCTCGAGCGCCCGCCCGAGGAGGCCGACCACCTCGGTGCCCGAGCGCATGCCCAGCTCCTCATAGAAGACGCGCTCGTAGAGGCCCGGTACCGCGTACAGCGCCGCGTAGTCGTGGAAGCCCGCACGCCGCCGCGCGCTCGTAGGCCCGAACTCGACCCATTTCTCTTCGCCGGGCGAGAAGATGATCGTCCCCAGCTCGTCGTGCGCGGCCACGCCCCGGCCCCTACCCCGCTGCGCGCCGGATCTACGCTGACCCCTGTGCGCTGGCTGGTGGACGGCATGAACGTGATCGGCACCCGTCCCGACGGCTGGTGGAAGGACCGCCACGCGGCCATGGTGCGCCTCGTGGACCGCTGCGAGCGCTGGGTGGCGCAGGAGGGCGACGACCTGTGCGTCGTCTTCGAGCGCCCGCCCTCGCCGCCCATTCGTTCCGCCGTCATCGAGGTCGCCCACGCGCCCCGTGCCCGGGCCAACGCCGCCGACGACGAGATCGTGCGCCGCGTCAAGCGCGACCCCGCGCCGGCCACGATCTGCGTGGTCACCTCGGACCGCTGGCTCGCCGACGCGGCGCGGGCGGCCGGCGCGACGGTGATCGGTGCGGAGGGCTTCCGCGCGCGCCTCGACGACTGACCGCCGGCGCGGCCCGCGACTACCTCGCCGCCGCGAGGCGGTAGCGGCGCACCGCCAGCGGCGCGAAGACCGCGAGGATCACCAGCGACCACACCACGGCGCCCCAGACGGCGTCGCCGGCCGGCGCGTCCAGCCACAGCGCTCGCATCGCGTCGACGACGACGGTGAACGGGTTGATCTCGGCGAACCACGCCAGCCCGCCGGGCATCGACTCCACCGGTACGAACGCCGAGGAGATGAAGGTCAGCGGAAACACCGCCAGGAACCCCAGCGAGTTGGCCGACTCCGGCGAGGAGACCATCAGCCCCAGCAGCGCGAAGACCCACGAGAACGCGTAGCCGAAGAGCATCAGCAGGCCGATGCCGGCGATGATCTCACCGACGCCGGCGTCGAACGAGAAGCCGATGATGAGCGCGGTGGCCAGCAGGATCAGCAGCGACAGCAGGTTGGTCACCACGTCGGCCAGAGTGCGCCCGGCAAGCACCGCGGCACGGGCCATCGGCAGCGTGCGGAAGCGGTCGATGAGCCCCTTGGAGACGTCCTCGTTGAGCCCCAGCGCCGTGACGAACCCGCCGAAGGCGATGTTCTGCACGATGATCCCGGGGATCAGGAAGTCGATGTAGTCGTAGCCCGGCGTCTGGATCGCGCCGCCGAAGACGAAGGCGAACAGCAGCACGAACATCACCGGCTGCACCGTGAAGGCGATGAGCAGGTCGGGGGCGGTGCGCAGGCGCCCGAGGTTGCGCTCGGAGATCACCAGGGTGTCTGACACGAGCCGGCTCATGGGGTCTTCTCCTCGTCGTCGGCCGCCTCGGCCACATGGCCGGTGAGCGACAGGAACACGTCGTCCAGCGTCGGGCGGCGCAGCCCGAGATCGAGCACGCCGACGCCCGCCTCGTCGAGGCGGCGCACCGCCTCGACGATGGTCCCGTCGCGCCCGCGCACGGTGAGGCTCACCGTGCCGTCCTGCGTGGTGGGCCGCTCGTCGGACATGGGCGCCAGCGCCTGCTCGGCGACCGGCGCGGCCGTCGCGTCGGCCAGACGGACCTCGAGGCGCTCCCCACCCAGGCGGTCCTTGAGCTCGTCCGAGGTGCCGCGGGCGATCACGCGGCCGCGGTCCACGACAGCGATGGTGTCGGCCAGGCGATCGGCCTCGTCCAGGTACTGGGTGGTCAGCAGGACGGTGGTCCCGTCGGCCTTCAGGCCCTCGATGGTCTCCCACAGCGCGAGCCGGCTGCGCGGGTCCAGCCCCGTCGTGGGCTCGTCGAGGAAGAGCACCGGCGGTTTGGCCACCAGCGCCGCGGCGAGGTCCAGGCGCCGGCGCATACCGCCCGAGTACGTCTTGGCCGGACGCTTGGCGGCCTCCGTCAGGTCGAAGTCGGCCAGCAGCTTCAGTCCGCGCTCGCGGGCGGCGGCGCGGCGCATGCCGTAGAGCCGCCCGACCATGATCAGGTTGTCCAGGCCGGTCAGGTTCTCGTCGATGGCGGCGTACTGGCCGGCCAGGCCGATGCGCTCGCGCAGGGCCTTCGCGTCGCGCACGACGTCGAGTCCCACGACGCGGACCGTGCCCGCGTCGGGCTCCAGCAGGGTGGTGAGCACGCGCACCGCCGTGGTCTTGCCGGCGCCGTTGGGGCCCAGCAGAGCGAGCACCGCACCGCGCGGGACCTCGAGGTCGACGCCGTCCAGCGCGCGGACCTCGCCGAAGGACTTCACCAGCCCGCGCACGCTGATCGCCGGCTCGTCGGGGGTGTTCTGCACATCCGCCTCCTGCGGGTCGCTGTGAACAAGTGTGGTCGTCAAGACTCCCTCTCCTTCGTTCTCGAGATCTGCGGGTTACGACGGACGACGGGCCGAGAACTCATCGCGTCCGACAGACGGAATCTTTCTTCCGCTTCGCCCGAGCGTAGCGGAATACTGTTTCCGTTTACTTGAGCGCGGCCCGTCATAAACTGACCGTACCCACGGTCTAGGTCAGTTTCTGTCCGTAAATGCTGGGATCGTTCCCGGAGCGATGAACGGGACCTCCGGCCGTCTCCTGACGCTCCTCTCCCTCCTGCAGGGCCGCCGCGACTGGCCCGGCGGCGAGCTGGCCGACCGCCTGAAGGTCTCGGGGCGCACCGTGCGCCGCGATATCGAGCGTCTGCGCGACCTCGGCTATCCGGTCGACGCGCTCACCGGGCCGGCCGGCGGCTACCGCCTGCGCGCGGGCGGCGCGATGCCGCCGCTGCTGCTCGACGAGGGCGAGGCCGTAGCCATCGCCGTCGGCCTGCGCACTGCGGCCGGCGCCTCGGTCAGCGGGATCGAGGAGACCGCCGTGCGCGCCCTGGTCAAGCTCGAACAAGTCCTGCCCTCGCACCTGCGCCGGCGCGTGAACGCGCTGCAGTCGGCCACCGCTACGGTCGCCGCGACCGGCCCGTTGGTCGACCCCGAGGCGCTCACGGTGATCGCCGCGGCCTGCCGCGACCGCGAGCGCCTGCGCTTCGCCTACGTCAGCCGCGATGGCACACGCAGCCGCCGCAACGTGGAGCCGCTCAGCCTGGTCAACCTGGGCCGGCGCTGGTACCTCGTGGCCTGGGACTGCGACCGCGACGACTGGCGCACCTTCCGCGTCGACCGCCTCGAGCGCCCGGCACCCGCCGCCACGCGCTTCGCGCCACGCACGCTCCCGGTGGCCGACGCCGCCGCCTACGTGGCCCGGAGCCTGGCCGCCGCGCCCCAGCGCCACCAAGCGCGCCTCACGCTGCACGCCCCGGCCGACGCCGTCCGGTCGCCGTATCTGTGGGGGGACCTCAAGGTCATCGACGACCGGTCCTGCGAGTACCGCACCGGCGACGACTCGCTGGACTGGCTCGCGGTGCGCATCGGGATGCTCGGCGTCGACTTCGAGGTCCATGAGCCGCCCGAGCTGGTCGAGCGCTTCCGCGAGCTCGCTGGGCGGTTCGCGCGCGCGGCGGGTTGTCCCTGACCGCGGTCAATGGTCCCCGCCGGCGCGCAGGCGCTCGATGACGGCGCCGATGCGCTCATGGGCGTCC
>JBBJOB010000163.1:0-5065 GCA_037721455.1 Solirubrobacteraceae bacterium
GCAGGAAGTCCTGCACGGTGAAAGGGCTCGTGCACGGGCGCCGATCAGTTCGCTAGTCTCCCCGCGCATCAAGACCTGCCGAGTCCCCGTCGTCAAGGCGGCGGGGAGCGGGGGACCCAGTGGCCGGCCTGACGATAGGTCGGCAGGGGCGAATCGTCATCCCCAGTGACGTAGCGCTGCTCGTTCAGCGCGAGCCCGTCAGCTAACCCCGCAGGCTCCAGACGAGAGGAAACGCCGTCCGTGACACGCCTGTCCCGCCTGCTGCCAGTACCGGTGCTCGCCGCCGGCCTGCTGGCCCTGCCCGTCTCGCCCGCGCAGGCCAACCACAACGACGATCATCACTGCACGCCCGACACACGCGGCGCGCTCGGTGAGCGCTGGCCGCTGAACAGCGGCGACCAGGGGCGGGACATCCGCGTCCTGCAGGACTTCCTCAACCAACTGGGCGACGATCTGAACATCGACGGCCAGTTCGGCCCCGTCACCAAGGAGGCCGTCGACGGCTGGAAGTCGGCCGCCGGACGCGAGGAGGACGGGCGGATGACCTGCGGGGACATCCGCGACCTGCGCGAGGTGATCGCGGGCGTGCCCGAGGAGGGTGGGCGCGACGAGGGCCCCACGCCCGGCGACGCGCCCCGGGGCCAGCAGGCCCGTCTCACCGAGGGCGGCCTCGCCGTGGCTCCGGACGGCGCTCCCGAGAAGGTCAAGCAGATCATCGCCGCGGGCAACGAGATCGCCACCAAGCCCTATAAGTACGGCGGGGGCCACGGCGGACGCTGGGAGGACTCGGGCTACGACTGCTCCGGCTCGGTCTCCTACGCGCTGTACAAGGCCGGCCTCATGGAGAGCTCGATGCCCTCCGGCGGCTTCATGGACTGGGAGCAGCCCGGCGAGGGCGACTGGGTGACCGTCTACGCCAACGAGGGCCACATGTACATGGTGGTGGCCGGGCTGCGCTTCGACACCAGTGGGCGCTCCGAGAACGGCACGCGCTGGCAGGCGGAGATGCGCGACCCCGAGGCCTACGAGGTCCGCCACTTGGAGGGCCTGTAGCAGCCCCTGGCGGCTCGCAGGGGCCGACGCCCGACGAGGAGGCCCTGGCCTCCGATGTCGCGGAGCACATCACCGACGGCCAGCGCGTGGAGCGCATGGCCGCCGAGCTGGCGCAGGGCTTCGCGGCCCTGCGTGGCCTCGGCCCGGCCGTCTCGGTCTTCGGCTCGGCCCGCACGCCCGAGGGCTCCGCCGAGCACGAGCAGGCGTGCGAGCTGGGCCGGCGCCTGGGCACCGAGGGCCTGGCGGTGATCACCGGCGGCGGGCCCGGCGCCATGGCCGGTGCCAACCAGGGCGCGCAGGAGGCGGGCACGCGCTCGGTCGGCCTGACCATCGACCTTCCCGGCGAGCAGGGCGTCAACCGCTGGGTCGACCTCGAGGTGCCCTTCCACTACTTCTTCTGTCGCAAGGTCATGTTCGTGCGCTACGCCGGCGCGTTCGTCGTCCTGCCCGGCGGCTACGGCACCTTCGACGAGCTCTTCGAGGCCATGACCCTCATCCAGACGCGCAAGGTCCACCACTTCCCGCTCGTCCTGGTGGGCACGGACTACTGGGGTGGGCTCGTGGACTGGCTGCGCGACCGTGTGCTCGCGGAGGGCAAGATCGGCCAGGCCGACCTCGACCTGCTCCACCTCACCGACGACCTCGACGAGGCGGTGGCCCTCGTCGCTGCTGCTCTCTCCACCCATCGGGTAAGGCCCTCGCCATGAGCCTTGCCCATCTTCTCACCGACACCGCCGCCCAGCACGGCGAGCACACCGCCGTCAAGCTCGACGATGTCGAGCTGACCTATCAGGCCCTCGACGGGGCCTCTCAGCTCGTGGCCGGCCTGCTGGCCTCCCAGGGGGTGCAGCCCGGCGACCGTGTCGGGATCATGCTGCCCAACGTCCCCTACTTCCCCGCCGTCTACTACGGGGTGCTGCGCACAGGTGGGGTCGTCGTTCCGATGAACCCGCTGCTCAAGGGCCGGGAGGTGCAGTTTCACCTCGAGGACTCGGGCGCCAAGGTGCTGTTCGCCTGGCACGACTTCGCCGAGGATGGCGGCAAGGGCGCCGAGGCGGCCGGCGCCGAGCTGGTCGGCGTGGCTCCCGGCGAGTTCGAGAAGCTGCTGGGCGAGCAGGAGGCGCGCCCCGACATCGTGGATCGCGACGACGAGGACACCGCGGTCATCCTCTACACCTCGGGCACCACCGGCACGCCCAAGGGCGCGGAGCTGACCCACAGCAACCTGCGGCGCAACGTCGAGGCGGCCACCGCCCTGTTCGACATGTCGCCCGACGACGTCGTCTTCGGTGGCCTGCCCTTCTTCCACTCCTTCGGCCAGACCTGCGCGCTCAATGCGACGATCTCCAGGGGCGGCACGATCACGCTGCTGCCGCGCTTCGAGCCCGAGAAGGCCTTCGAGGTCATCCAGCGCGACAAGGTGACGATCCTCGAGGGCGTGCCGACGATGTACTCGGCATTGATCAACCACCCGGCCGGCGACGCCTGCGACACGTCGTCGCTGCGCGTGTGCGTGTCGGGCGGCTCGGCGCTGCCCGGCGAGGTTCTGCGCGGCTTCGAGGAGAAGTTCGACGCGGCCATCCTGGAGGGCTACGGCCTGAGCGAGACCTCGCCGGTGGCCTCCTTCAACCATCCCGACCGCGAGCGCAAGGTCGGCTCCATCGGCACGCCGATCGAGGGCGTCGAGATGAAGGTCGTCGACGACGACGGCAAGGAGGTGCCCCAGGGCGAGGTCGGCGAGATCGCCATCAAGGGCCACAACGTCATGAAGGGCTATTGGCAACGCGACGACGCCACGCAGGAGGTCATGCGCGACGGCTGGTTCCACACGGGCGACATGGCCACCATCGACGACGACGGCTACTTCTTCATCGTCGACCGCAAGAAGGATCTCATCATCCGCGGCGGCTACAACGTGTACCCGCGGGAGATCGAGGAGGTCCTCTACGAGCATCCGGCGGTCGCCGAGGCCGCGGTGGTCGGCGTGCCTCACGGCGAGTTGGGGGAGGAGGTCGGCGCGGCGGTGACCCTCAAGGAGGGCGAGTCGGTCGACGAGGACACCCTGCGCGACTTCATCAAGGAGCAGGTCGCCGCCTACAAGTACCCGCGCCAGATCTGGTTCGTGGACGAGCTGCCCAAGGGCCCCACGGGCAAGATCCTCAAGCGCGAGATCCAGACGCCGAGCTGAGCCGCTTCGATCTCATCGTGGTGGGCCTGGGGTCGGCGGGCATGACCGCCGCCCAGGCCGCTCCGCGCTTCGGCCTGCGCACCGCCGGGGTCGAGCGCGCGCGGGTCGGAGGGGACTGCCTGTGGACGGGCTGCGTGCCCTCCAAGGCGCTCATCGCCAGCGCGCGGCTGGCCCACCAGATGCGCCACGCCGACCGGTTGGGACTCGAGCCGGCCGACGCTCCGGTCGACACGGCGCGGGTGTGGGCACGGGTCCGAGCGGTGCAGGAGGGCATCGCGGCCACCAGTGACAGCCCACAGCGCTTCCGCGAGGCGGGCGTGGAGATCGTAGAGGGCTCCGCAGCGCGGCTGGTGGCCGGCGGGCGCCGTGGCCGGGGCGTCACCAGGCGCGTGACACGCCCGGATGCGCCCCTCGCCGTCGAGGTGGATGGCCGCGTACTCCGAGCGCGGCACGTGCTCATCTGCACGGGCAGCCGCCCGGCGAGCCCGCCGGTCGAGGGGCTCGAGGAGGCCGGGTTCCTCACCTCCGAGACGCTGTTCACCCTCGACCGCGCGCCGCGCAGCGTCGTCGTCCTGGGCGGCGGGCCGATCGCCATCGAGATGGCCCAGGCGCTGGCGCGCCTCGGCGTCTCGGTCACCGTGCTGGAGATGGGCGACAGCATCCTCGCGCGCGACGAGCCCGAGCTGGCCGCGCGCCTGGCCACCCGGCTGCGGGCCGAGGGGGTGGCGCTGCACACCGCGACCGCGGCGCAGCGCGTCACGGTGGACGAGGATGGCGCCAAGCGCATGCATGCCGGGGAGAAGTCGTGGGCGGCGGAGGAGATCCTCGTGGCCGCCGGCCGCGCACCCAACGTGGAGGGTCTCGGCCTGGAGGACACCGGCGTCGCCGTGGGCCCCAGGGGCATCGTGGTGGACGACCAGCTGCGCACCAGCCGGCGTGGCGTGTGGGCGGCGGGCGACGTGACGGGCGGTCCGCTTTTCACCCACGCGGCCGGCTTCGACGCCGCCCGCGCGGTGCGCAACCTCGCCTTCCCCGGGTCCAGTGGCCCGGCCGACGAGGTGCCCTGGACGACGTTCACCGACCCCGAGCTGGCCCACGTCGGCCTGACCGCCGCGCAGGCCCGCGAGCGTCACGGCGACGATGGCGTCGAGGTGCACCGAATGGAGCTGGCCGACTCCGACCGTGCGCGGGCCGAAGCCGCCACCGACGGTGCCATCGTCGTGATCACCGCGAAGGGGCGCATCGTTGGCGCCCACGTGCTCGCGCCCGCTGCGGGGGAGCTGATCCACGAACTGGCCCTGGCGCTGCGCAAGGGCATGGACCTGCACGAGCTGGCCGCAATGGTGCATGTGTACCCGACCTACGCGTTGGACCTCCAGCGCCTGGCCGGCGAGGCCGCCTACGCGCGCGGCGAGAGGGTGAGGTTCTTGACGCGCCTGGTGCGGTAGCGGCGCGGGCCTGCTGGCCAACCGGCGTTGCCCGGTCAAGGACGGCGCCCGGCTGCCGATACCTTCTTGACCGTGCGCGTCGCGTGGCGTGCCGTCGTCCTCGTCCTCCTCGCCGCGCTCGCGAGCGGCGCGCCCGCGCTCGCGGCCGCCCAGGCGCCCGAGGACGAGTCCTTCATCGTCGTCTACGAGGACTCGGTGCGCGAGCCCGGCCCCGCCACCAGCCGACGGGAGCGGGCGCAGGGCTTCCGTGCGCGGCAGCGCTTCGAGCAGACGGTCAAGGGCTTTGCCGCGCCGCTGTCACGTGCGCAGCAGCGTCGGGACAGCTCTCGTCGTCAGGCGCTCGCCGGCTCGGGCTCGCTCCCGTGCAGGGGCAGCA
>JBBJOB010000164.1:0-5016 GCA_037721455.1 Solirubrobacteraceae bacterium
TATCCCGACCTGCCCAAGGGCTACCAGATCAGCCAGTACGACGAGCCCCTGTGCCTGGGCGGGCGCCTGGGCGACGTGCGCATCCACCGCGTGCACCTGGAGGAGGATGCGGCCAAGCTGGTGCACGTCGGCGCCAGCGGACGGATCGACAGCTCGAGCTCGTCGGTGGTGGACTTCAACCGCGGCGGCACCCCGCTGGTGGAGATCGTCACCGAACCCGACCTGCGCTCGGGCGAGCAGGCGCGCGAGTGGCTGACCCTGCTGCGCACCACGCTGCGCCAGCTCGGCGTGAGCGACGTGAACATGGAGGAGGGGTCGCTGCGCTGCGACGCCAACATCTCCGTGCGCCCCGAGGGCACCACCGAGCTGGGGGTCAAGACCGAGCTGAAGAACATGAACTCCTTCCGCTTCCTCGAGCGCGGGATCCGCGCCGAGGTCGCGCGCCAGATCGAGCTGCTGGAGCGCGGGGGGGAGGTCGTACAGGAGACGCTGCACTACGACCCGCGCAGCGAGCGCATCACCTCGATGCGCTCCAAGGAGGAGGCCCACGACTACCGCTACTTCCCCGAGCCCGACCTGGTGCCGGTGCGCATCGAGCAGGCGATGCTCGACGAGGCGCACGCGGCCATGCCCGAGCTGCCCGCGGACCGCGCCGCGCGGCTGGAGCGCGAGCATGGGCTGACCGAGGCATCTGCGAAGCAGCTCGCCTTCCGCGCGGAGCTGGGGGATTTCTTCGAGGAGGGGCTTCGCGGCGACGGTGACGTACCCGCCCAGCCGCTGGCCAACTGGGTCACCGGGGAGCTCGTGGCGCGGATCGGCGACTCGGATCCCGGCGACTCGCGCATCGAGCCGGGAGCACTGGCGGCGCTGGTCGGCATGCTGGAGGACAGGGAGGTCAACCAGGGCGGTGCCAGGCAGGTGCTCGACCGCCTCGTGGCCGAGGGGGGCGAGCCCCGCGCGATCGTGAAGTCCGAGGGGCTGGGCGCGATCGGCGGTGAGGACGAGCTCAGCGGGGTGATCGATGCCGCCCTGGCCGCCAACGCCGACGCCGCCGCGAAGATCCAGGGCGGCAACGAGAAGCCGATGGGCGCGATCCTCGGCTACGTGATGCGCGAGACGAAGGGCCGCGCCGACGGCGGCGAGGTCACGCGGCTGGTGCGCGAGAAGCTCGGGGTGTGAGCCGGGGTGAGCGGCGCGCGCGACCGGCTGCGCGCGGCGCTTGGCTGGCCGGCGCGCCGGTTGCTCGACCCCCGTGCGCGCTGGACCGCCGACCTCGTTGACGACCAACTGGGCGGCCACCGCGGGGAGCGCCCGGCGGTGCACGACCGCCTCGACGTGCTGGAGGAGCTCCAGCGCCGCCAGCTCGCCGCGCTGGGCGCCCACGACGCCGCGGGCCGCGCACTCCCGCGCTCGCTGGATGCCCTCGACGAGCCCACCGCGGCGCTGATCAACTGGGCGGTCGGCTCCGAGGGTCCCGCTGCGCAGGCGGGGCTGTGGTTCAACGAGCCCGTGCCGGTGCGCCTGGAGGCCGGCCGCGCCGAGGTGCTGCTGGTCAACGAGCGGATCGTGGAGCAGCCCTACGTGCTGTCGACCGTGCCGTCGGGCGCGAGCGTGCTCGACGTCGGCGGGGCGGAGAGCACGGTGGCGCTGGCCCTGGCCGCGCGGGGCCACGCGGTGCGGGTGGTCGATCCGCGGGGATATCCGCTGGCGCACCCCGGGCTGAGCGTGTCGGCGTGCGCGCTGAGCGAGCTGCGGCTGGACGAGCCGGCGGACTGCGCTGTGGCGCTGTCGGCGGTCGAGCATTTCGGGCTGGGGCACTACCCGGGTTCGGCATTGAGCGACGACCGCGACGCCCTGGTGGCGCTGCGGTCGCTGGTGCGGCCCGGCGGGACGCTGGTGCTGACGGTGCCGTTCGCCGCGGTCGCCCGTGTCGAGGGCTTCGAGCGGGTGTATGACCTTTCGTCGCTCGAGGTCCTGTTGGCGGGTTGGTCGGTGGTCGATCGTTCGGCCGCGTGGCGGGCGGATCGCCTGACGTGGGTCGCTGGTTCGCTGGAGGCTCCCCGCGGTGAGCGGGGGGTCGCGCTTATCACGGCGGTGAACCGTTGATCTTGAGCGTCGGTGCCGCCGTGCAGCACGGTAGGGCGCAGGATGCCGCCGCCGCGCTGGACTCTCCGGGCGTGTTGGGGCGGGAGGATCGGCGCGCGGCCGCGCCACCCGAGCAGGAGCTCGTCCCAGGCGGGGAGCAGGCGGACGGTCGCCCGGTCGACCGTGGACACTTGTGCCCGACTATCGGGTTCAAGTGTCCAGGACGACGGCATTCGCGCAGGCCGAGGCCCGACCACGCGGCCAGGGTTGCGCACCAGCGCGCCTGGCGCCCAGGCGCTCGCGGCGGTCAGAACCCGTCGTCACGGCGCGGTCCGCGCAGTACCATCGGTCGCGTTCCCTTCGCCCCGCCACGGGAGGCCGGCATGTCGCGACTCATCCGCATGGACCACACGGGTCACTCCACCGTCGCCGAGTGGACGGCCGACGATCCGCAGGCGGTGGAGGCGGCCGCCGAGGCGTTGCGCCGCGAGCTGGACCGCGGCTACCTGGCCATGGTGTCCACGGGCCCGGGGCACGCCGAGCAGGTGCGCGAGCTGCCGCTCGACGCCCCCACGGTCATCCTGCGCCTGCCCATCTCCGGCGGGTAGGGGTGCCGAAGGCGGCCGTCGATCGCCTCGTGGCGAAGGCCGTAAGGGCCGCCTGAGGTGGGTCCCCCAAGTCGTGTCGTGTCCGCGGCGCCGACGCGGGTCGCGCCGGACCAGCTCCTTCCGGAGGCCGATGCCGTCGCCTGGCGGCGGCGCGTCGACGAGGGCGAGCTGCGCCAGGCGGAGTGGCTGTGGGGCCTGACCATGGTCGCCCACATCGTGCCCTTCCTCGTCGTGGCGGTCGTCCTGGTCGTCTTCGAGCCGCTCGCCCTGCCGGTCTCCCTGGTGGCCCTGGCCCACGCCTGGATCATCCCCGAGCTCTACGCGCAGCGGGGGGCCAACGTGGCGCGCCCGCCGCGACGGCGCACGCACGGGCCGCCCGAACCCGGGCCCGAGCGGGTCGCGCTGGGCCTGCTCGGCGACCTCGTCGGCCATGAGGCGCGCGACCTGCACGCAAGGACCGGCCTCGTGGTGGAGGAAGGGCGCCTGGGGGTGTGGCTCGTGGGCCAGGCCGGCGCGCTGCTCGTGCGACCGCGGGGCCGGCGGGTGCACTGCTGGTGCGTGCGCGTCGATACCCGGTCCGCCGATGGCGGACCAGGCACAGGTGACCCCGACCTCCCGGCCGGCGATCGCATCGCCCACCTGCTGCTGGCACTGCGCCTGGACGAGCAGGGCTTCGCCACCGTGGCCAACCGCGCGTTCGCCGGCGCGCGCTGGCGGGTTCGCCGCCGCCTGGACCCCCGGGCCCGTCCCGCTCTCGATCACGCCAGGCGTCTCGGGCGCCGCTGAGCGCTCCGCCCGCCGTCCGGGCCGGCGGCGCACATACTGTCCCCGCGGCCAAGGGAATCGGGCCGGCGCTGGGCCACCATGGCCCCATGCACAAGCGAATCCTCCTCCTCCCGGTCCGCCCCGACGCCCGCCCGGGCCCGGAGCGCATCCGCCGCTACCGCCTCCTCCGCGTCGCGTAGCAGCAGTCGGCACCGCCGGCCGGCACCGCTAGCCTCGGCGGTGCCATGGCCGGCGGCGCCTACCTTGTCATCGCCCTGTTCTTCGGGCTCTCGGGCGGCATCGTGGGCAAGCTCAAGGGCTCCTCGTTCTGGCTGTGGTTCCTGATCGCGGGCGTGGTGCCGGTGTTCGGCCTGCTCGCCGCCGTGGTCTACCGGTTCGACACAGAGGAGCCGCGGCGCCGGTGCCCGCGCTGCGGGCGCGTGGTGATGCTCCACGACGCCCTGTGCACGGGCTGTGGCAACGAGCTGGACTGGGTCGACGCCGACGAGCGGCTAGCGGTCGAGCGATAGGATCTGGTGTCAACCCGAAGGTGGGCTGACGCCTTCCTGTCCGGATCCCCGAGCAGCCGTGGAAGGAGGTCGCATGCGTGCGGTCGATGCCGTGATGGAATGCTTGAAGGCGGAGGGCGTCGACGTCGTATTCGGCCTGCCCGGCGGCGCCAACCTGCCGACCTACGACGCATTCGTCGACGGGGGCATCCGCCACATCCTTGTGCGCCACGAGGCCGGCGGTGGCCACGCCGCAGAGGGCTACGCGAAGGCCACGGGCCGCGTGGGCGTCTCCCTGGGGACCTCTGGCCCCGGCGCCACCAACCTCGTCACCCCGATCGTCGACGCGATGATGGACTCGGTCCCCGTCGTGTTCATCACCGGCCAGGTGCGCACCGAGCTGCTGGGCACCGACGGCTTCCAGGAGGCCGACACCATGGGCATCACCATGCCTGCGGTCAAGCACTCGTGGATGATCCAGCACCCCGACGAGATCCCGCGCTCACTGCACGAGGCCTTCCACGTTGCGCGCACCGGCCGCCCGGGTCCGGTGGTGGTCGACATCCCGCAGGATCTGTCGCGCGCCGACATCGACTACCAGCCGGTGACCGACGTCAAGCTGCCCGGCTACCAGCCGACGACGGAGGGCAACACCAAGCAGATCCGCCAGGCGGCCAAGGCGCTGGCCTCCGCGCGGCGCCCCGTGCTCTACGTGGGCGGCGGCGTGGTCAACGCCGGCGCCTCGGAAGAGCTGCGCGAGCTGGCCACCCTGGATCGCTTCCCGGTCACCTGCACCCTCATGGCCCTGGGGGCGTTCCCCGCTCCCCACCCGCAGTGGCTGGGCATGCTGGGCATGCACGGCACGCGCGCGGCCAACTACGCGATGGACGAGGCCGACCTCATCTGCTGCGTCGCCGCGCGCTTCGACGACCGCATCACCGGCAAGCTCAGCGAGTTCGCCCCGCGGGCGAAGTTCATCCACATCGACGTGGACCCGGCGGAGATCTCCAAGAACGTGCCGGCGCACATCCCGATCGTCGGCGACGCCA
>JBBJOB010000165.1:0-4996 GCA_037721455.1 Solirubrobacteraceae bacterium
ATGGCGAGACCCGGACTCGAACCGGGGACACCACGATTTTCAGTCATGTGCTCTACCAACTGAGCTATCTCGCCGTGGCGGGCGGATCGTAGCGGCTGGTCGGGGGATTCCGGGTGGGGCGGCGGGCTACCCGGAGCGGCCCTGTTCCCAGGCGCGCAGGATCGGGAGTGGGTCGATGGGGCTGCTTCCGGGGGTGCGCCAGCCGGGGGTCCAGATCTCGAAGTGGAGGTGGGGTCCGCTGGAGCGCCCGGTGGAGCCGACGGCGCACAGGCGGGCACCGCGGGCCGCGGCCTGGCCGTCGCCGACCGCGGTGGAGCCGCGCTGGCAGTGGGCGAAGAAGTACGAGCGGTTGTCGTTGCCGTCGAGGACGACGTACTCGCCGGCGCCCTCGGCCTGGTAGGCGGTCTGGCGCACGCGCCCGGCGATCGGGGCGACGACGGGCGTGCCCTGGGCGGCGGCGAGGTCCTGGCCCTGGTGGCTGTAGGTGCCGCGGTCGGCGCCGAACTGGCCGTCGGGGCCGGCATAGCTGTAGGCGCCGGCGATGGGGAAGGTGTAGCGGCCCGTCGAGGGCGCCGGGCGCGGCGCGGGCGCGGGACGCTGCGCGCGCACGGTCAGCCCGGCCTTGCCGGTCGTGCTTGTCCCGCGGCGCAGGGTGCGCCCGCGGTGGTCCTTGACGTGCAGGCGCACGGTGTAGCGCCCGGGAGCGAGCTTCGTCGCGCGCGGGAAGCGGCGGGTCACCGTGCGGTTGGTGAGGATGCGGTTCATGTCGTAGCGCGCGACCGGGTCGCCGGTCTCGCGGTCGAGCACCACGACGCGCGCGGTCACGCGCGAGGCCTGGCGGTGGTCGACGCGCAGGCGCAGCGCGGGCAGCCGCGGCGCGACGACCGGGCTGGGGCTTGCGCGCAGCGTGCGCGCGACCGGGCGCACGGCGTTGTGCGACGGCGCGGTCCCGCCCGTGCGCTCCAGCGACGCGCTCGTGCCAGGGGCGGTCGTGCCGCCCGTCGATCCGCTCGCGATCCCGGGGAGGAGGCAGGCGATCGATGTCGAAACCACAACCAGGACCGGTAGGCGAAGTCGGCTCACGGGGAAGCGAACACGGCTCACAGGCCGGACTATCGGCATCCGGCGCGCCCGCCGTCGGCGTGCAAGCGCTCGTGCGCGCCCGGTTCAGCCGTGCGCGCGCATCCGCGCGAGCACCTCGAGCGCCCCCGCCTTGGACAGCGGCTCGTTGAGATTGCCGCACTTGGGCGACTGGACGCAGGAGGGGCAGCCCTCGGCGCAGGGGCACTCCCCGATGAGCCGCCAGGCGTCCTCGACCAGCGTCTCGAACACCCTGAACCCCATCCGCGCGATGCCCACGCCGCCCGGGTGGCCGTCGTAGACGAAGATCGTCGGGCACAGGGTCTGGCCGTGGGCGTTGGTCGACAGGCCGCCGATGTCCCACCGGTCGCACATGGCGATCAGCGGCAGCACGGCGATCTGCGCGTGCTCGACGGCGTGCAGCGCGCCCAGCAGCTCGTAGGGCGGCAGGTCGCCGACCAGCTCCTCGCCCAGCTCGAACCACAGCGCCTGGGTGGCGAACGTGGTGGGCGGGAGGTCGAGGGCCTGCAGGTCGAGCACCTCGTGGTCGGGCAGGCGCTTGCGCTGGAAGGCCGTGACCTGCTGGGTGACCTCCACCCGGCCCAGCGACAGCGTCACGCCCAGCGTCTCGCGGCGGTCCAGCAGGCGCTCGATCCACGTGTCGGTCTCCTCCTTGGGCTGGGTGTACCAGTCGCCGTCGAAGCCGGCGACGAGCGCGCGCTGGGCCTCGAGGTCCAGCTCGCGGACCTCGTAGGCCTTGCCCATGTGCAGGTAGGCGGCCCCGTCGTGGACGGTGGAGCACGCGCGCGCGCCCTCGACCGTGCCCAGCATCTCGCCGGAGTCGACGTCCACGATGGTCACCCGCTCGGGCGAGGCCGAGCGCAGCGACACGCGGGCGGCGGGGTAGTCCTGGGGGTGGCGCAGGACGAACTGGCCGCGGGTCTCGCGCAGCACGCCCGAAGACACCAGCGCCTCGGCGTGGGCGCGCACGCGGGGGCCCAGGAAGGCCGCGTCGCGCTGCGGCTCCAGCGGCCCTTCGTGGGCCGCACACTCCAGGTGGGCCAGGTGGATCTGCTCGTTCTCGTACTCGAGAATGGCGGCCTCCACCGGACGATCGAGGAACTCGTCGGGGTGGCGGCAGAAGAACTGGTCCAGCGCGTCCTCGCCGGCCACGTAGACGGCCAGGCCGCGGCCCCGGCGTCCCGCGCGCCCCCACATCTGGCGCAGGGAGGCAACCGTGCCAGGGAAGGTCACGCACACCGCGGCGTCCAGGGCGCCGACGTCGATGCCCAGCTCCAGCGCGTCGGTGGTGATCACCGCGCGCAGCTCGCCGGACACCAGCCGCGCCTCCAGCTCGCGGCGCTGTTGGGGCGTGTAGCCGGCGCGGTAGGCAGCGACGGCGTCGGCCAGCTCGGGCGCCTGGTCGGCCAGCGCCATGGAGACCATCCGCGCGACCAGCTCGACGCCGCGGCGCGACTTCACGAAGCAGATGGTCCGCGCGCCGCCCACCACCAGCTCGCGCACCAGGTCGGCCGCCTCGCCCAGGGCCGAGCGCCGGGCGCCCAGCGCCTCGTCGACCAGCGGCGGGTTCCACATGGCGATGTGCCGGCGCGAGCGCGGCGCGCCGTCGCGGTCGACCAGCGCGACGTCCTCCAGGCCGGTGAGCTTCTCGGCCAGCTCCACCGGGTTGGCCACGGTCGCGCTGGCCAGCAGGAAGCGCGGCACGGTGCCGTAGGCGGCGGCGATGCGCCGCAGGCGGCGCAGGACGTTGGCAACGTGGCTCCCGAACACGCCCCGGTAGACGTGGGCCTCGTCGACCACGACGACGGCCAGGTTGGCGAAGAGGTCGCCCCATGCGCCGTGGTTGGGCAGGATCCCGACGTGGAGCATGTCGGGGTTGGTCAGGATCACGTTGGCCCGCTTGCGCAGCGCGGCGCGCTGCTCGCGGGGCGTGTCGCCGTCGTAGATGGCCGGGCGCACCCGCTTGGTCAGCCCCAGCGCGTTGATGGCCCGCGCCTGATCCTGGGCCAGCGCCTTGGTCGGGTAGAGGTACAGAGCGCGGGCGCGCGCGTCGCGCAGCAACGTGTCCAGCGCCGGCAGGTTGAAGCACAGCGACTTGCCGCTCGCCGTCCCCGTGGTCACCACGAACGGTCCGCGGGCGGCCACCTCGTACGCCTCGGCCTGGTGGGCGTAGAGGCCGTCGAAGCCGGCGCCGGCCAGCGCCTCGGCCAGCTCTGGGTGCAGGTCGTCGGGCAGCGGCGCGAAGTCGGCCTCGCGCGCCCCCTCGTAGGCCTGGCGC
This sequence comes from Solirubrobacteraceae bacterium, assembly GCA_037721455.1. Classification (GTDB taxonomy): domain Bacteria; phylum Actinomycetota; class Thermoleophilia; order Solirubrobacterales; family Solirubrobacteraceae; genus Siliceabacter. Next base: position 3,380 of record JBBJOB010000165.1, read on the forward strand.
ACCAGCCGCGCGTCGGCCCGCCCCGCCTCCAACAGGGCGCTCCAGGGCTCGACTTCCCGCGTGACCGCCATGTCGGGCGCCACGCTAGCGCCGACGGGGTGGGCCGCCGGGCGTGCGGACCGCTCCCTGCGCGAAGATCGCGGCGTGGCTCCGCTGCGCGCCCTCTACGTCGACCTCGACAACACGCTCCTGGGTGCCGGCGGCTCGCTGTTGCTTGACGGCGAGGCCAACATCACCGCGCTGGGCGTGCGGGCCATCGAGGCAGCGCTGCGCGCGGGCGCCGAGGTCGTGCCCATCACCGGGCGCCGCCAGGCCGGGGCGCGCGAGGCCGCCCGGCTGCTGGGCGCACGCGCCTACGTCTTCGAGTGCGGCTCGGCGGTGGTGCTCGACGGCGAGGAGCACTGGCTCACCGGCGACTACCGCCCCGGCGAGCCGACCATCCACGAGCAGATCGCCGCCACCAGCGCGCCCAATCTCCTCCTGGCCGCCTACCACGACCGCCTCGAGCACCATGCCCCCTGGCATCGCGGCCGCGAGGTCTCCCACCTCTTCCGCGGCCTCGTCGACACCGCCGCTGCCACCGCTCTGCTGGCGCAGCAGGGCCACGGCGACCTGCGCCTGCTCGACAACGGCCGGGCCGTCGGCGACTACCCGTCCCTCGACGGCCTCGAGCAGGTCCGCGTCTACCACCTCCTGCCCGCCGGGGCCTCGAAGGCCGACGGCGTCGCCTTCCACCGCGAGGCGCGCGGCCTGGAGCGCGAAGCGACCATCGCCGTCGGCGACTCCCCCGAGGACCTGGCCTGCGCCACCGAGGTCGACCGCCTGTGGCTCGTGGCCAACGCGATCAGCGACGACCCCACGATGCGCCACCTGGCCGCCGGCCTGCCCAACGTCCGCGTAGCCGAGGAGGGTCATGGCCCGGGCGTCTACGAGGCCGTGATCACCGAGCTGGCGCAGCGGCGGTGAGCGCAGCGCCGGTCACCGCGGCCTGGCGCCACACGGGCCTGCAGGAGGGCTTCGAGGTCGTGACCCTGAACCGGCACGCCGGAGGCCACCGCCTCGTCGGCCAGATCGCCGCCGTCGAGGAGGGAACGCCGTTCGCGCTGCGCTACGCGATCGAGGTCGACGCCGCGTGGCACACGCGCTCGGCGTGGGTGGAGAGCCTCGCGGCGAGTCGCGGGCTCGAGGTCGACGACCAGGGGCGCTGGCGGATCGACGGCGAGCCCGCGCCCCACCTCGAGGGCTGTCCCGACGTCGATCTCGAGGCGTCGGCGTGCACGAACACGCTCGCCGTCCACCGCCTCGCCCTGCAGCCCGGCGAGGCCGGGGAGTCGCGCGCCGCCTGGGTGCGTTCGTTCGACCTGCGCGTCGAGGTGCTCGAGCAGCGCTACGCGCGCAGGGCTGTCGACGACGGGACAGGGCATCGTTACGACTACGCAGCGCCCTCCCTGGGCTTCACCGCCGTGCTCGTCTTCGGCGACGACGGGCTCATCGTCGACTACCCGGGTCTTGCGAGGCGGACGGGGTAGCGTCCGCACCATGGCCGTCCCCCGCCTGCGCGTGCCCTCCGTGCCCCAGTCTCGCGTCGCGGGCGCCGGGGTGTCCGACGAGGTCGAG
>JBBJOB010000166.1:0-4951 GCA_037721455.1 Solirubrobacteraceae bacterium
GGGATCGCCTCGCCCACGGCCACCACCGGCTTCTCCTCGCCGATGGTCTCGAAGACGTCCTCCATCTGGGCCTCGAGTCCAAGCCGTTCCAGAAGGCCACGTCGGTCTCGCGCAGGGTGTCCACGTCGCCGGCGCTGGCGTTGTAGAGGTGTGGATCCACGCCCGCCCCCATGAGGCCCGTGACCGCCACGCGGTCACCGCCGATCTGCTCCGCGGTGTCGGTGATCCAGTTCGTGGTGGTGACGGCCCGCAGCTTGCCCTCGGCGGCCTCGGCGCCCTGCGTGCCCTCGTCGGGCAGCGCCCCGCAGCCGGCGGCCGCCACGGCGGCGGCGGCGCCACGAGGAGGGTGATCAGCCGCAGCCTCATCGCGCCACCTCCACGCGCATGGCGCGGGCCAGGCCGCCGCCCAGGGCGACGGGATCGCGGTCGGTGTCGGCGCCGAAGCGCGCGAAGACGGGGCCGTCGAAGGGCTGCTTGTCGATCACCTCGAGAACATCGCCGGGGGCGATCCCACGGTCGGAGAGATAGCGCAGCATCTTGGAGTCGGCGTCCGAGACGCGTACGAACGTGCCCCGGTCGCCGGGCGCCAGCGCCTGGAGGCTGCTGGTCTGCCCCTCGTCGATGGTCAGGTCGGCCGACGGGATCGGGTCGCCGTGGGGGTCGTGCGTAGGGTTGCCGAGCTTGGCGGCGATCAGGGCCTCGAGATCCTCGGAGAGGTGGTGCTCGAGCACCTCGGCCTCGTCGTGGACGCGGTCCCAGGGCACGTCGAGCGACTCGGCCAGCCACAGCTCGAGCAGGCGGTGGTGGCGCAGGACCTCCAGGGCGAGGCGCAGCCCCTCCTGCGTGAGCACCACGCCGCGGTAGGGCTCGTGCTCCGCGAGGCCCAGCCCCGAGAGTTTCTTGACCATGGCCGAGGCGGAGGCGGGAGTGACGCCCACCCGGTCGGCCAGGGCGGTGGTGGTCACCGTGCCGTCGCTGCGGCGCTCCAGGGCGTAGATGGCCTTCGCGTAGTCCTCGATGGCAGCTGTGTGCGGCAAGAATCGTAGTTTAGACACCACACAACGCTGGGTTCAAGTGGCCACGTGCCAGTTTCAGGGGCCGAACTCGCCACCGCCACCGCCGCCGCCGAACTCGCCGCCCCCGCCGCCGCCACCGCTCGACCCGCTCGACGGGGCCGGCTCGCCCGTGCCGCCGCCGCCCGAAGCGGTGCTGGAGCGGGTGGCCAGGGGCGAGGGGCCGTCGCCAAACTCCGCGGTGTCACTCGAGCCCCCGCCGCCGCTGGAGGCCGTGCTCGTGGGCGTAGGGAGGGGCTGGGAACGATCGAACTCGCCGGCGAACTCCCGGCGGCGCGACGGCGGCGATGCGACGGGCGCGGGAGCCGCTGCCGCTGCGCGCGCCTCATCGGCGCGGGCGATGATGGGGTCGCCGCCGCGGCGGTTCGCCGGCGCCCCGGGGGGCAGCGTGGCCAGGCCGGGGCCGGCCGCGATGAGCGCCCGACCGCCGGATCGCGGCGCTGCGCGCTGCTTCCCAGGCGCGGCGGCCTCGGCGCGCTCCTGCCCGCCCCCGGGCAGTTTGACGGTGTCGACGGCCACGGCGCCGCCGCCGGCCATCGCCGCGGCCGAGGCGGCCACCGCCGTGACCTTGCTCGCGCTCGCCGCTTCGAACGCTGCCTGCATCTTCATGGCCGAGGCCGCGGCGCGCTCCTGTATCGCGCCGGCCAGCGCCTCGTAGGTACGCACGAGCAGATTCGACGCGGTCTCGCCCTGATCGCCGGCCGTGCCGGCCAACCCGACAGGCAAGACGACCTCCAGCGGCCCGCGGGCGGCACAGATGCCCTCCAGCCGCCGTTGGCAGCCGGTGCAGTTGCGCAGGTGGGCGCGCACGTCGGTCAGTTCGCGCGCGCCGACCTCGCCGTCGGCCAGCGCGCTGAGCACCGGCTCCCAGCGCCGGCACTCCTCGCCGGACTCGATGCCCGCGAAGCGCGCGAGGAAGGCGCGGCGGCCCTCGGTTATGCAGCGGTTGACCTTCGTACGCGACCACGATTGCCGCGCGGCTATCTCGTCGTAGGAGAGTCCCTGCATGAGCAGCCACAGCGCGGTGACCTCGTGGGGCTTGAGATCGCGCAGCGCCTCGGCCGAGCGGGCGACGCGCTCGAAGCTCGCGGCGCGCTCGTCGGGGCCGGGCAGGTGGCGCGCCTCCTGGCGGTCCAGCACCGCGATGTCGGACGCGCGCTCGCGCTGGCGCTCGCGGCGCACGGCCAGTGCCTCGTGCTTGACCACCCGGACCAGGTAGCCACCGGCGCGCTGCGGATCGAGATCGTGCGCCCGGCGCAGCAGGATCTCCAGCGCCCGCGCGTAGGCCTCGGCGGCGTCGTCGTGGCAGTAGGAGTAGCGGTGGGCCACACGCAGCATGGCCGCCGACTCGCGGCGGACGAGGTCGGAGACGACATCGTCGTCGCGCGCGCCGGCGATCCGGGAGCGCAGCTTCGCGCGCAGCCGCGACCGGCGCGCGGCCCGCTCGGCGTCCCAGCCATCGCCCTCCGCATTCTCGTACTCGTCCCCGCCGACGGCCACGAGCTCGCCTTCGTCCACCCCGCCACTCCCCTTCGTGTCTGATCGCCTGCCTGCGACTAGGCAATCTACGGCTGGACTCACCCCCTCGCCATGCACGAACTTCGCGCTCTTTGCGGGAAACCGCGCGACAGACCCCTCTGGAGGGTGGCTTCTGTCCCGGCCTACAGCCCCAGCGCCTCGCCCAGCAGCTCGCGCAGGGCGGGGTCGGGCTCGGCAGAGGACCCCATCGTGGCGCGCTCGGTGACGGGCTGTGACCAGTTGAAGAGGGCGAGGTCCAGAGCGGCCATGGGGATGTCGAGACCCTCGGCCAGCGCGGTCGCGCGGCGCTCGAGGTTGATGCGGTCGCCGATGCCCAGGAGGCGCTTGGCGGCCATGGTGGTGGCGTCGCCGTCGACGTGCAGCGCGGACGGGTGGAGGTCGTAGAGGCCCAGGCGGCCCAGGACGACGAGGAGCTCGTAGCGCCCGCCGCGACCCAGGCCGGGGAGCGCGAGGCGCTCGAAGATGCGCGCGAAGCGCCGGTCGGGGCTCCAGGCGCCGTCGCCCGTGAACGCGGCCTCCTGGCCACCGTTACGCGCCGCCCAGGCGCGGTAGGCGCGCAGGGTCTCCTCGCCACGGGCCGGATCGTGGGAGGTGCGCGGGCCGAGGGCAAGGTCGGTCAGATCGGGGATCGCCCCGCTGGCCCAGGACCCCTGGGCAGCGGCAGCGGCCGGGCCCGCGAAGGGCGCCTGCGCGGCCGGCGACAGGTAGGTGATGAGCAGGGCCAGCCACGTGCCCTCCTCGCGATCGGACGCAGCGGCCACCTGCGCGTAGAGGCCCGGCGGATCGACGGCCAGCTCGCCCAGGCGGGCGACGGCGAAGGCGATCTCGCCGGCCAGCCGCTCGGCGTCCGCGCTGGCCCTGATGCCGGGGAGCAGGTCGCTGGCGTAGCCGTCGTCGGCGGCGCGGACGTTGCGCCGCACGACCAGCCCACCCCGGCGCGGGCGCGACGCGCCGGCGGAGCGCTCCGAGCGCTGCGTCGGGGCCGTCCCCGTCCCCCCCGAGCGCGCCGACGCGCCCTGCGCGGGCGGCGAGCAGATGCGGCAGTTCTGGACGAAGCGGCCATGGCGGCAGAACTCGGGCACGACTTGGGATTCTAGGCTCCGCGCTGGCCGCCGGCGCGGACGGCCCGGCGGGGAAACCACCGGTGTGAATCTTCCGCTTCGCGGTTCTCCTGGTACCGGTCATCGCACGCCCTGACCGGTGCGCCCGTGTCGCCGTGCGTTCACCTGTCGGCAGCGCAGGCCATCTGCTCGACCTTTCGAGGTGCTACGGTCTGACGCACAAATGAGCGACACGGTCGGTGTGCGAGCGCTGCGCCAGAACCTGAGCAGGTACCTGGAGCGGGTGAAGGCGGGCGAGGACCTGGAGGTCACCGAGCGCGGCGCGGTCGTCGCAAGGCTGATCCCCGCCGGCGGGAACGCCGACGTCTACGCCGAGCTGGCCGCCGAGTTCGGGACGAGCATCCCGGTCGAGTCGCTCGAGACGATCGCGTCCCGGCTCTCCCCGCCGGGTGCTCCCCCTGGGACGACGGACGCCCTCCTGGCCGAGGGTCGGGCCGATCGCCACCGCTGACGGTGGCCGTCGGGTATGGCCGTCGTTTATCTGGACACCAGCGCGCTCGGGCGGCTTCTGCTCGGTGAGCCTGACGCGCCGGCCATCCTGCGCGCCCTCGGCGCCTTCGACCAGAGGGTCGCGAGCCGGCTCCTGCGGGTCGAGCTGCGGCGTCTGGCGCTGAGGAAGGAACTGTTGGCCGACGCGGACCGGCTCCTGGCCGGGGTGGCGCTGGTGCCCGTCGACACCGACGTGCTGGGCGCCGCGGAGACCGTGCCACCGGACACGGTTGCGACTCTTGACGCGATCCACCTCGTCACGGCGCTGCGCCTGTCGGCGGCCGGGCGGCTCGACGTGATGATGACCTATGACCGGCGCCTCGCCGACGGAGCGCGACAGCACGGCCTCACGGTGCTCGCGCCGGGGTGAGCGCTCAGTCGTACGCGGCACGCGTACGGCGCAGCAGCGGCATGCTGGCGAACAGGGCGAGGGCGCCGACGCCGAAGAGCGCGGTGTAGCCCTCGGTGTCCGCGAAGAGGCCGGTCGAGCCCGAGGCGGCGATGGCCGCGCCCGCCAGCAACGGACCCGCGATGAGCCCGACACCGCGGCTCAGCCCGAACAGGCCGGTGGCCGCACCGTTGTCGCCGTCGCGGGGCATGAGGGACATGATCAGCGCGAAGGGCAGCGTCATGACCGTGGTGGCCGCGAAGGCCACGAAGGGCAGCGCGACGATCACCCAGGGGCCGGTGGTGAACAGCGGCAACGAGAGCCCGATCGCGTAGACCCAC
>JBBJOB010000167.1:0-4944 GCA_037721455.1 Solirubrobacteraceae bacterium
TAGCTAGATACGCCGGAACGGTGCTCAACCGGGCCCTACAGCGGGATGTTGCCGTGCTTGCGCTTGGGCCCCGGCTCGCGCTTGGTCTGCAGCGTCTCCAGCGCGGTGATGAGCTTCGGGCGCGTCTCGTGGGGGACGATGACGTCGTCGATGTAGCCGCGCTCGGCCGCCGAGTAGGGGTTGGCGAAGTGCGCCTTGTAGTCGGAGATCAGCCGCTCGCGGCGCTCGTCGGGCGTCGGCGACTGGGCCAGATCGCGGCGGTAGATGATGTTCACCGCGCCCTCGGGGCCCATGACCGCGATCTCCGAGGTCGGCCACGCGAAGTTCATGTCGGCCAGCAGGTGCTTGGAGGCCATGACGTCGTAGGCGCCGCCGTAGGCCTTGCGCGTGATGACGGTGAGCTTGGGCACCGTTGCCTCGGTGAAGGCGTAGAGCAGCTTGGCGCCGTGGCGGATGATCCCGCCCCACTCCTGCGTGGTGCCGGGCAGGAAGCCGGGGACGTCGACGAAGGTCACCAGCGGGATGTTGAACGCGTCGCAGGTGCGTACGAAGCGCGCCGCCTTGGTCGAGGCGTCGATGTCCAGCACGCCGGCCATGTGGGCGGGCTGGTTGCCCACGACGCCGACCGCGCGGCCGTCCAGCCGGGCGAAGCCGCAGACGATGTTGCGCGCCCAGTGCTCGTGGATCTCGAAGAACTCACCGTCGTCGACGACCAGGCGCACGACGTCGCGCATGTCGTAGGGCTTCTGGGGGCTGTCGGGGACGACGGAGTCCAGCGCCTCGTCCATGCGCATCGGGTCGTCGGAGGGCATTATCCGCGGCGGTGTCTCGAGGTTGTTCTGGGGCAGGAAGGACATGAGGTAGCGCGTGTCCTGGAGGCAGGCGTCCTCGTCCTCGGCGGCCAGGTGGGCCACGCCCGACTTGGTGTTGTGCGCCATCGCGCCGCCCAGCTCCTCGAAGCCGACCTCCTCGCCGGTGACCGTCTTGACTACGTCGGGCCCGGTGATGAACATGTGCGAGGTCTCCTTCACCATGAAGGTGAAGTCGGTGATGGCCGGCGAGTAGACCGCGCCGCCCGCGCAGGGGCCCATGATCAGGCTGATCTGCGGGATGACGCCCGAGCACCTGACGTTGCGCACGAAGACGTCGCCGTAGGCCCCCAGGGAGTTCACGCCCTCCTGGATGCGCGCCCCGCCCGAGTCATTGATCCCGATGACCGGGCAGCCGATCTTCGCCGCCAGGTCCATGATCTTGCACATCTTCCCGGCCATGGCCTCGCCCAGCGAGCCGCCGAAGACGGTGAAGTCCTGGGAGAAGACGCACACCCGACGACCGTCGATGGTCCCGTGCCCGGTGACCACCGCGTCGCCCCACGGCCGGTTCTTCTGCATCCCGAAGTCGGTCGTGCGGTGGCGCACGAACGTGTCCAGCTCCTGGAACGAGCCCGGATCAAGGAGCTTGTCCACCCGCTCGCGCGCAGTGTGCTTGCCACGGTCGTGCTGCTTGGCCTCGGCCTCGGGAGCCGAGTGGCTCGCGGCCTCACGCAGCTCGGTGAGCTGGGCGAGCTTCTCATCGTAGGTCTCGGGGGGCCTGATGCGTGGGCTCATTGAGCCCGCGATCCTATGCCAGCGCGGGCTCGGCGGTGGGCTCGCGCTCAGCGCGCGGCGGGCGGGGCAGGGCCAGAGCGGCCAGGAGCGCCAGCACGCCTACCGCGGCCGCGATGACGAACGCCGTGGTGTAGCCCGACTCGACCGGGACGACCGTGCCCGGCATCATCCGCGCGGTCAGCACAGTGGTGACCGCGGCGGCGCCCGCGGCGCCGCCGATCGTCCGCGCGATCGTGTTGATGCCCGTGGCGATGCCCACGTCCCCCTGGGGCACCGACTCGACGACGAGGTTGGCCATGGAGGAGAAGGCGAAGGAGATGCCCACCCCGATCAGGGCGCCGGCGAGGACGAACTCCCAGATCTCCCCGTGGGCGACGGCCAGGAAGGCGAAGGCCAGCGCCGAGCAGGCCGCGCCGGTGGCCAGGATGGAGCGGAAGCCGACGCGCGAGCCCATCCAGCCCGCGAAGGGTCCGGCGACGAGCATGATCAGAGCGCTGGGGAGCATGATCAGGCCGGCCTCGGTCACCGAGGAGCCGAAGCCGTAGCCGGCCCCCGCGGGCGTCTGCGCGAACTGGGGGATGAGCAGGAAGGAGGAGAACATCGCGAAGCCCACGAGCACGGCGGCGAGGTTGGTAGCGGCCACGGGACGCGACCGCAACAGGCGCAGGTCGACCAGCGGCTCGGCCACGCGGCGCTCCAGGGCCAGCCAGGCCGCGCCCAGCGTGAGGCCGCCGGCCAGCAGCCCGAGCACGCCAGCCGAGCCCCAGCCCCATGTGTTGGCGTTGGTCACGCCCAGCAGCAGGCACACCAGCGCCCCGCTGAGCACCGCCGCGCCGGCCCAGTCGATGCGCGCCGCGCGGCGCTGCACGGGCGCCGGGATCATGCGGTGCGCGGCCAGCGCGGCGGGCAGGGCGACCAGTCCGATCCAGAACAGCCACGACAGGTCGGTGTTGTCCACGATCAGTCCTGACAGCGGGAGGCCGATGCCCCCGCCGATGCCGAACATCGCGCTGAGCACGCCGATGCCCAGGCCCACACGCTCGCGCGGGAAGGTGTCGCGGATGATCCCGAAGGCCAGCGGGAACACGCCGGCCCCGACGCCCTGGAGCACGCGCCCGGAGATGACCACGCCGATGCTCTGAGCCAGCCCGCAGACCACCGAGCCGGCGGCGAAGGTCAGCAGCACGAGGGCCAGCACGCGGCCCTTGCCGTAGAGGTCTCCGAGCTTGCCGACGATCGGGGTGGCCACCGAGGCCGACAGCAGGAAGCCGGTGAGCACCCAGGTGGCGGAGTTGAGCGTCGTGTCGTAGCCGCGCGCGATGGCCGGGAGCGCCGGGGCCACCACGGTCTGCGCGAGGGCGAAGGCCAGCCCGGCCAGCAGGAGCGTGACCATGATCGGTGCGGTGCGGGGTGTGGAGGCGGGCATGGTCGGCGACCGGGTGGGCGCCCGGGGCAATCGACGCTAGCAGCGGCGGAACGAGCGCTCCGCTTTCTCGGGTGAAGCGTAGACTGCGTGCCATGGAGGCTGGCCTACGGGTCGACGCGCAGCGCAACCGCGAGCGGGTGCTCGTCGCCGCCCGCACCGTCTTCGCCCGCCAGGGCCTGGAGGCTGGGGTCGACGAGATCGCCCGGGAGGCCGGCGTGGGGGTGGGGACCCTCTATCGCCGCTTCCCCACCAAGGACGATCTGATCCTGGCCATCGTCGCGGACGGGATGGCGGTTCTGCTCGAGGAGATCCGGGCGGCCGCGGCGATCGAGGACCCGTGGGAGGCTCTGGAGACTGCGATGCTCGCCCTGGCCGAGTCGATGGCCGCCGACCGCGGCTTCGTCGACGCGGTGCGCGAGCACCTGCTCACCCTGCCGGCCTTTCTCTCGCTGCGCGACCGGCTGCTGAGCGCGTGGGAGCCGTTGGTGGCGCGAGGCCGTGCCGCCGGTGTCCTGCGCGACGGCATCGAGCCGGTCGACCTCCTCCTGCTGGCCCGGGGCGTCGTGCGCATGCCGCCCGACCGCAACGACGTCGACCCACGGCTGTGGCGGCGCTACATGGCCATCGTGCTCGACGGCCTGCGCGCCGGGGGGGCCGGCGAGTTGCCGCTCGGCCCGCCGCAGCCGGCGCGCTGAGGCCGCCGGCCCGTGGTGCAAAGCCCTGCCTCGCGCCGAGGGCAGGGTCGCCGAGCGCCTGCCGTGGTCGGCTCAGCCCCGCGAGAACGGGCGGTGGTGGGCCTTGCCGAGGGTGTCCAGCGCCTTCTCCAGGAGCGCCTGGGCCTCGTCCTCGCTGATCGCGGGCAGAGCCGGCGGCGCCGTGAGCCGGGTGTGCGCGATGGCCAGCTCCGACGGCTCGTCGGCTCCCGCGCGCACGGCGGCGGGCGCCAGTCCCGCGGCCACCCGCTGGGCGTCGCGGCGCTGTGCGTCGGCGTCGATCTGGGCGCCCGAGCGGGCGTTGCGGCCCCTGCGCCAGAACCGCAGTCGCTCGAGCAGGCCGGGTCGCGCCGCCGCGGGCGGCGGGGGGTCGGGCTCGGGGTCGGGATCGGCCGGGGGCGGCGGCGCCGGGACCTCGGGCGTGGGGGCCTCGGCGGCCTCCACGCTGAGCACGACGCGGGTGCCCCACCCGCCGGGCTCGATGTGGACCGTGCCGCTTGCGCGCTCGCCCTCCCAGGCGACGGTCTTCTCGGGCTCCGTGCGGGTGATGCGGATATCGCCGAACTCGCCGAGGTGGCGGGCCAGCGCCGCGTCGTCGCTCACTTCCGCCCACAGCTCGGGCGGGCTCTTGACCAGGGTGCGGTGGATCGTCGTCTCGCTCATCGCGATCCCCATTTCGCCGCCCCGGCGCGCGACTCCTTCCCGCGCATCGCGCCTCCCGCGTGGAGGGCGGGCGGTTGCGCCCTAGATCCCGGGCTTGACCGTCATGAGGACGATGGCCACGGCGACGAGGACGGAGGCCACCGTCATGACCAGCGACAGCCGCTTCGCCGCGGCGTCGTACTCGGCGCTCGGGCGCCCGCCATCGGCGCCGGCCGTGGCCAGCTCGGCGGCACGACGCTCCGTGGGCCCCAGGACCGCGCCGTAGAGACCCATCAGCACGATGAGGATCAGGAAGGTCGCGGAGATCCACGGGTCTCCGAGGCTGAAGCGGTCGAGCGCCATGTAGATGCCGGCGACCAGCACGACGAGCGCCGCGAAGGCCCCGTAGCGCACCAGCAGCACCTGCCCGCGGTGGAAGGTGGCCAGTGCGGCCGGCCCGGCGGCCCGCGCCGCACGCAGCCCCACCGGGTAGGAGAACACGGGCCCGAAGGCCACGACGACGGCGATGATGTGCAGGGCAAGGATGAGCTCGTAC
>JBBJOB010000168.1:0-4939 GCA_037721455.1 Solirubrobacteraceae bacterium
GCCTTCTGCTTCTCGCGCAGCTGGACGCGGTACTCGCTCTGCTTCTGGCGCCCGCGACCGTGGTCGCCCGGCGGATAGGCACGGCGCTCGACGCCGCACTTGTCGGTCAGGCAGCGCTCGCCCTTGAGGAACAGCTTCTGTCCCTCGCGGCGGCACTGCTTGCACTGGGGACCGGTGTCGCGGGCCATGCCTAGACCCTCCGCCGCTTGCGGGGTCGGCAGCCGTTGTGGGCCTGCGGGGTGACGTCGCGCACGCCGCTGACCTCCAGGCCGGCGGCCTGCAGGGAGCGGATGGCGGTCTCGCGGCCCGAGCCCGCGCCCTTCACGAAGACCTCGACGCGCGTCAGGCCCTGCTCCATGCCCTTGCGCGCTGCCGCGTCGGCGGTGACCTGCGCGGCGAAGGGCGTCGACTTGCGCGAGCCCTTGAAGCCGGCGCCGCCTGCGGACTCCCACGCGATCACGTTGCCCTCACGGTCGGTGAGGGAGACGATCGTGTTGTTGAACGAGGTCTTGATGTGGGCCTGGCCGATCGGGATGTTCTTACGGGGCTTGCGCCGGCCGCGCTGCGGACGTCGGGGAGCGGGCATGGGCTACCTCCGCGAGGCGTCCGGCCCCGCGCTTTGATCGCGACTCTCGACGTCCAGCCTCGCGTGGACATTCGCTGCGCTCATTTCTTGGCCGCCTTCTTCTTGCCGGCCACGGACATGCGCTTGGGACCCTTGCGCGAGCGGGCGTTGGTCTTGGTGTTCTGGCCCCGCACGGGCAGGTTGCGGCGGTGACGCAGACCGCGGTAGCAACCGATCTCCATCAGGCGCTTGACGTTCTGGTTGCGCTCACGGCGCAGATCACCCTCGACATCGAGGTCATCGACGGCCGCGCGCAGGCGCGCGACCTCGTCGTCGGTCAGGTCGCGCACGTAGGTGTCGGGCGCGATGCCCGCACCGGACAGAAGCTTGTTGGACGTCGACCGCCCGATGCCGTAGACGTAGGTCATGCCGACCTCGGCGCGCTTGTTCAGGGGAATGTTGATGCCGGCGATGCGTGCCATCAGCTCACCCCTGCCGCTGCTTGTGCCGGGGGTTGGAGCAGATCACCAGTACCGCACCGTGGCGGCGGATGATCTTGCACTTCTCGCACATCGGCTTGACCGACGGTCGTACCTTCATAGAGCCTTTCGAGGAGGAGAGATCGAGCCGGGCAGGGCCTCAAAGCCCGCTACAAGCGCGACCACGCAGCCTAGCACCGGCGCGCTGTCGGGCGTGTCCTGCCCGCGGACGCCGCGAGCCCGATCGATGGACGATGGGCCCGCGTCAAGACTCAAGCAGCCACGCGCAGGCGCTCGTGCCAGGGGGTGAGGATGCGGGGGCCGTCGGCGGTGATGGCGACGGTGAACTCGAAGTGGGCCGACAGCGAGCCGTCCTGGGCGTAGATGGCCCAGTGGTCGCTGCCCATGCGCACCGCCTCGCGGCCCGCCGTGACCATCGGCTCGACGGCGAAGACCATCCCCTCGGCCAGGATCGGCCCCGTGCCCGGGGTGCCGTGGTTGGGGATCTGTGGGTCCTCGTGCATCTCGCGCCCGACCCCGTGGCCGACCAGCGACTGCACGACCGACAGGCCGTTGGCCTCGACGCGGGCCTGCACGGCATGGGAGACGTCGCCCAGGCGCCGGCCCACCCGGCAGTGATCGACGGCGTCATGCAGCGAGGCCTCGGTGACCTCCAGCAGCTTGGCGGCCACCGCGCCGACCTCACCAACAGGGTGGGTGATGGCCGCGTCGGCCACCCAGCCGTTCTTGGTCACGCCGCAGTCGATCGAGATGATGTCGCCCTCACGCAGCGGGTGGGGGCCCGGGATGCCGTGCACGACCATGGCGTTGGGCGAGGTGCACAGGGTGGCCGGGAAGCCCTTGTAGCCCTTGAAGGTGGGCTTGGCGCGGTGGGAGCGGATGAGCTCCTCGGCTGCCGTGTCGAGCTCCTTCGTGGTCACCCCGGGGCGGACCATCGAGGCCAGCAGCTCGTGGACCTCGACGAGGATGGCGCCGGCCGCCGCCATCTTCTTCAGATCCTGCGGCGACTTGCGCTTGATGGCCATTGGACTCAGCCTAGCCGCGACGCCGGTGAACGGGCTCTCAGCCTCCCCGTGCGCCTGACCCGCCACGAGAATCGGTGGCCAAGGCTTAGCTCAGAGCTCGTCCTCGAGACGCAGCGTGGCGATCGTCGCCCGGATGTGGTCGTGCACCTCGGTCGGCGAGCGGGCGCCATCGAAGCGCCGCAGGACGCCCTGGCGCTCGTAGTAGTCGATCAGCGGCGTGGTGTTCTCGTGGTAGACGTGCAGGCGGTGGCGAACCGTCTCGGGCCTGTCGTCGTCGCGCTGGATGAGCCGCGTTCCGTCGATGTCGCAGCGCCCCTCGTGCTTGGGGGGATCGAACTCCACGTGGTAGACGCGTCCGCTCTTGACCGACACCCGCCGGCCCGAGAGGCGGCGGACGACCTCGTCGTCGGGCACCTCGACGAGCAGCGCGGCGGTCAGGCGCCGGCCGAGGCGGTCGATGGCGCCGTCGAGCGCCTCGCCCTGCTCCCGGTTGCGGGGGAAGCCGTCGAGGAGGAAGCCGTCCTGGGCCTCGTCGGACGCGATGCGCTCGAGCACGACGGCGATGACCAGATCGTCGGGGACCAGGTCACCGGCGTCCATGTACTCCTTGGCCTTGCGCCCCAGCTCGGCCCCCTCGCGCACCGCCTCGCGCAGGATGTCGCCCGTCGCGACGTAGGGCAGGTGGAAGTCCTCCTGCAGGCGTTCGGCCTGGGTGCCCTTGCCGGCCCCCGGAGGGCCCAGGAGGATGAGGTTGAGTTCCGCCACGGTCTTTCTCGCGGTCGCCCCGCGCCCGGTGGCGGACACTACTTCAGGAAGCCCTCGTAGTTGCGCATCATGAGCTGCGCCTCGAGCTGCTTCATGGTGTCCAGCGCCACGCCGACGACGATCAGCAGCGAGGTGCCGCCGAAGAAGAAGTTGGCCGCCGTCTGGTTGATGAGGATGGTGGGGAACGCCGCGACGGCGGCCAGGTAGAGCGCGCCGGGGAACGTCAGGCGCGCGAGGATGCGGTCCAGGAACTCCGCCGTCGGTCGCCCCGGGCGCACCCCGGGCACGAAGCCCCCGTACTTCTTGAGGTTGTCGGCCTGGTCGACCGGGTTGAACGTCACCGCGGTGTAGAAGTACGTGAAGAGGATGATGAAGATGGTCTGACCGACCAGGTAGGCCCAGCCGTCGGGCGAGAAGAAGGCGGCGATGCCCGCGCCGGTGTCGTTCTGCACGAGCTGGCCGATGGTGGGCGGGAAGGCCATGATCGACGCGGCGAAGATGACCGGGATGACGCCGGCCATGTTCACGCGCAGGGGCAGGTAGGTCTGGCCGCCGGAGGTCATGCGTCGCCCTATGACCCGTTTGGCGTACTGGATGGGGATGCGCCGCTGGCCCTCCTGCACGAAGACGATGGCCGCGATCACGGCCAGGGCCAGGAAGGGCATCATCACCTTGAAGACGGGGTCGGGGCTCGTCCACCACGCCTGGACGCCCGAGGGCAGCGCCGAGACGATGGAGGCGAAGATCATCAGCGAGATGCCGTTGCCGATGCCCCGCTGGGTGATCAGCTCGCCCATCCACATGATGAGGATGCAGCCTGCGGTGAGCACGGTGACGATCAGGAAGACCGTCCCCGCGTTGAAGTTCTCGATCAGATCCGTCCCCGAGTCGGCCGAGAAGGAGCGGAACAGGAAGACGTAGCCGATGGCCTGCGCGAAGGCCAGGCCGACGGTGAGATAGCGCGTGTACTGCGTGATGCGCGCCTGCCCGACCTCGCCCTCCTTCTGCAGCTTCTCCAGCGACGGCACCACGACGGTCAGGAGCTGCAGGATGATCGAGGCGGTGATGTAGGGCATGATCCCCAGCGCGAAGATCGCGAGCTGGGAGAGGCCGCCGCCCGAGAAGAGGTTGAGGAAGCCCAGGATGTTGCCGCCGTCGAACTGGTCCTGGACGGCCTCGATGGCCTCCGGGTTCACGCCGGGCGCGGGCACCTGGGTGCCGAGGCGGTAGATCGCAAGCATGGCTGCCGTGAACAGCAGCTTCTTGCGGATCTCCGCGACGGTGAAGGCGCTGAGGATCGTGGAGAGCATCGAAGAGGGCCTGCCCTCGAAGCTTAGGAGGCGATGGTCTGCGCGGTGCCGCCCGCGGCCTCGATGGCCTTGCGGGCGGACTTGGAGAACCCGTGCGCGTGCACGGTCAGCGCCTTGGTCAGCTCGCCGCCGCCCAGGATCTTGACCGCGACGTTCTTGCGCTTGGCCAGCCCACGAGCGGCCAGCGTCTGCGGCGTCACCTCGGCGCCGGCGTCGAAGCGCGCCTCGAGATCGGTCAGGCTGACCGGCTGCGTCCGGGTGCGGAAGGGCTCGAAGGGCATCGACTTCTTCATGTGCGGGCCGCGCAGCTTGCGCATCCGCATGTGGATCGGCATCTGGCCGCCCTCGAAGCCGGGACGGCTCTTGGAGCCCGAGCGCGCGCCGGCGCCCTTGTGGCCACGGCCCGACGTCTTGCCGGTGCCCGAGCCGTGCCCACGGCCGACGCGCTTGCGCGGCCGGCGGCTGCCGGGAGCGGGCTTGAGCGTGTGCAGCCCGATGTCCTTGGGGTCGGTCTCCTTGCGCTCGGGCGGCGTCATGACTTCTCCTCGACGATGCGGACGAGATGGCGGACGCGATGGATCATGCCACGCGCCTGTGGGGTGTCCTGCAGCTCGACGACCTGGCCGATGCGGTGCAGACCGAGCGAGCGCAGCGTGTCGAGCTGGCGCTGGTCGGAGCCGTTCTTGGACTTGTACTGGGTGATCGTCACGACGCCTCACCCTCCGGCTCAGCGGCGGCGTCGGGCTCGGCGGCGGCCTCCGGCTCAGCGGCGGC
>JBBJOB010000169.1:0-4913 GCA_037721455.1 Solirubrobacteraceae bacterium
TCCTCGCGCGCCGGATGCGCTCCCAGGGCAAGGACGTGCGCATCGGCGAGGGCGAGGTCACCATGGGCGCCATCGAGAACCTCGCCCAGCAGCGGGGCCTGATGGGTCAGCTCGACGCGCTGCGCAGTGCCGCGAGCGAGGGCCGGGTGCTCGGGCGGTGATCCGCGCGATCACGAAGAACGCGCGCTCGTTCGTGGCCCTCATCGGCCTGGTCGTCGTCGCCTCCGTGGTGGGCATCTACATCCTCCAGGAGCAGCGCCTGCGCATCCCGTTCATCGACCCCGCGCCGGTGCGCTACAACGTCGAGCTGGCCAACGCGCAGGCCGTCACCCCGGGCCAGGGCCAGACCGCGCAGGTCTCGGGCGTGGAGATCGGCGCCATCGCCGACGTCGAGCTCGAGGAGGGCATCGCCGTCGTGGGGCTGGACATCGAGCCCGAGTACGAGGACCTGATGCGCCAGGGCTCGCGCGCGCTGCTGCGCCCCCGCACCGGCCTGAAGGACATGTACGTCCAGATCTTCCCGGGCGAGGGCGAGCAGATGCCCGAGGGCAGCTCCATCCGCCTGGACAACACGCTGACCGACGTCGACCTGGACGAGATCCTCGCCCAGCTCGACGACCGCACGCGCAACTACCTCGACCTGTTCATCAACGGCGCCGGCAAGGGCCTAAAGGGGCGGGGCAACGACATCGCCCGGGTCTTCGAGCGCTTCGGCCCCACGGTGGAGGACCTCGCTCTCGTCAACCGGGCCGTGGCGCGCGAGCGCGAGGCCCTGAGCTCCACGGTGACCTCGCTGGCGCAGATCACCGACCGTCTGTCGGATCGCCCCGAGGACCTCACCCAGGTCGTCGACGCGGGGGCGCAGGCCCTGGGTGCGTTCGCCGCCGAGGAGCAGGACCTGCGCGCGACCGTGAGCGAGCTCGCGCCGACCCTCGACGTGACCGAGCAGACGCTGATCGAGCTGCGGCCCTTCTCCCGCGAGCTCGGGCCGACCCTGGACAGCCTCGTGCCCGCCGTGCGCGCGCTGGACGAGGCCAACGAGGAGGTGCGGCCCTTGGCCCGCGAGGCCACGCCCATCGTGCGCGACGAGATCCGGCCCTTCGTCCGCGAGGCCCAGCCGCTGGTCGAGGATCTCGCGCCCGCGGCGGAGGCGCTGGCCGAGGCCTTCCCGGAGGTGACCGGCGCGGGCGCGGAGTTCAACAAGTTCCTCAACCTGCTGGCCTTCAACCCCAACGGGCGCGAGGGCCCCGACGTGGCGGGTCGCGAGGAGGGCTACCTGTTCTGGCTGGCCTGGACGGCCCACCAGGGCGTCAACCTGCACAACTCCGACGACGGCAACGGCGTCCTGCGCCCGGTCTTCCTCACGGGAACCTGCGACACCCTGGCCAACCTCGTCGAGGGTGAGCCGGCGCTGGAGTCGCTCATGAACCTGACGCCGATCCTGCTGGAGGTCTGCGACGGCGAGGCGGCCGTCGAGGACCTGCCGTCGGTCGACCTCGGCGAAGCCTTGACGCAGCTCGGCCTCACCGCGGAGGGCCGCCCCGCCGAGAACCGCGAGGAGCTGGGCATCGAGGAGGCGATCGAGGACGTCGAGGAGCGCCTGGGCCGTCCGATCGAGGACGAGGACCCTGACCAAGCGGTGGCGGGCGAGTGAACAAGCAGGCTCCCACCCTCGGCCGTCTCCTGGTCATCGTCGGCTTCGCGCTGTCGTGCTTCGGCCTGCTCATGTTCCTGTGGCTGTCCTTCGGCGGCCCGGTGCCCCTGCAGCCCCAGCAGTACCGCTTCCAGGCCGCCTTCACCGACGCGACGACGCTGGCCAAGCAGGCCGACGTGCGCGTGGCCGGTGTCAACGTGGGCAAGGTCGAGACGCTCGAGCTGGACCCCGAGGGCAACCGCACCCTGGCCACCTTGACCATCGACGACGAGTACGCCCCGCTGCGCTCCGACGCGCGCGCCATCCTGCGCCAGAAGACGCTGCTGGGCGAGACCTACGTCGAGCTGACGCTGGGCAGCCGCGGTGCGCCGATCGTCCCCGAGGACGGGCGGCTGGCCAACTCGCAGGTGGCGCCGACCGTCGACTTCGACGAGCTGCTGCGCATCTTCGACCCCGAGACCCGGGAGACGTTCCAGTCCTGGCAGGAGACCTCGGCGCAGGCCACCATGGGCCGCGCCCAGGACATCAACGACTCCCTGGGCAACCTGCCCGTGTTCATCGAGAGCGGCCAGAGCGTGGTGGACGTGCTCAACGACCGCCGCGGAGCGCTGCAGTCGCTCGTACGCGAGACGGGCACGACCTTCGCCGCGCTGACCGAGAACGAGCAGGCCCTGCAGAGCTTCATCGCCGACAACGCGCGGGTCTTCGAGGTGCTGGGCGCGCGGCGCGACTCGCTGGCCGAGTCGTTCCAGATCCTCCCGACCTTCCTGGGCGAGACGCGCCTGCTGTTCGACCGCCTGCGCGTGTTCTCCACGGACACCGACCCGCTCATCCGCGACCTCGAGCCCGTGCTGGAGGACCTACAGCCGACCCTGGTGTCGCTGGAGACCCTGTCCCCCGACCTGGAGGCGCTGTTCGAGGACATCGACCCGCTCATCGAGGCGGCCGACGTCGGCTTCCCGCCACTGGCAGCGGTGCTGAACGAGCTGGACCCGACGCTGCGCTCCACCGGGCCCTTCCTCCAGCAGCTCAACCCGATCCTCGAGTTCCTCGAGCTCTACCAGCCGACGGTCTCGGACTTCATCTCCGTCGGCGCGGGCGCGCTGGGCAACACGCCGCCCGAGGGCCGCGGCACGGGCCAGTTCACCAACGGCCATGCCCTGCCCCAGCTCATCATGCTGGGCGACCAGAGCCTGCCCAGCATGACCCGCATCCCGACCAACCGCGGCAACGCCTACCTCCCGCCCTCGGCCAAGACCTACGACACCTACAAGGCCGGCAACCCTCCCAACTTCATCCTGCCCAACTGGGACTGCGCCAACGCCGGCGGCGAGATGCCCGCGGGCGACGACCCCGGCTGCGACGTCATGGAGCCCTTCGAGTTCCAGGGCGAGCAGCAGCGCTACCCGGGGCTGCAGCCCAGCGCGCCCGGCGGCCGGTCGCTACAGGACACCCGGCGCTGAGCTCCGGCTCCTCACCGGACCCACCGGTCGTTAGCCTCGACGAGGCCCTCGACCACGCCGAACGCGATGATCGCGAGCCACACCGCAGCGATGCTGATGCCCGCGATGGCCAGCCCGCGACCGCCTTGACCGCTGCGGCGGGTCTCCCGCAGCGCGATCACGCCGAAGATGATGGCCAGGACCGCGGTGAAGAGGAAGAGGCCCAGGATCCCGAGGATCAGCGACGCGATCGCGAGCCCGCTCGTGCCCGAGGGACGCGGCGGAGCGACCTCGCCGGCCGGGAGCGCCTGCCCGACCGGTGGTGCCTGCGGCACGGGTGCGGAGCGCCTGGACACCTCGTCGTAGTACTGCGTGGCGGCTGGCCGCCAGAGCAGGTAGACGATGACGACGGCCAGGACCATCCCAAGCACGCTGGGCGCGATGGTGACGGCGGGAGGGGCGACTGCCGCACCGGTGTCGACGAGATAGGCGGGGAGGTAAAAGAGGGCGGAAAGCAGGTTGATTCCGGCCAGCACGGTGGCGGTGATGCGTGCCCAGGCTTTCCCCCGGCGATTCATCACCGCCATGAGGATCCAGAGCCCGGCGGAGATCACGACGCCCACGATCACGGCTCCGACCAACGGTGCCAGCAGGACATCGTCGTCGAGCCCCGTGTCGCTGAAACCCTGCGCCTCCAGGCTCTCACGGAAGAAGTCGAGTTGCGTCGGGAAGAGGAGGCCGCTCAGGACGTAGAGCCCGGCGCCCACCCACATCAACAGCACGGCCGTGCGCAGCGGCTGCGGCGGCTCTGGCGGCTGGTCCTGGGGTCGGCTCATGCCTTGGCTCTCCATCGCTTCGGCACGCGGTACCCGCTTGGGAACCGGTCAATTTCCGGCGGTCCGGCTCAGCCCGTCACGGTGGGTCAGCTCCGGGGTGCCCAGTCCGGGTCGGCGGGCCACGAGGTGCTCGCGGCCCAGCGCGCGGTCGGCGGCGCGTACGCGGGCCCGGGCCGGGAAGGCCTGTACCAGCCCGAAGGCCGCGGACGCCAGGCCGGTGGAGAAGATGAGGAAGCCGCTCTGGCGGGCCAGCAGCACCCACGCGCCGACGGCGACGACCCAGACCGCGGTCTCGACGAGCAGCCGGCGACGCACGGGCCCGCAGGGCAGCGCCGGGAGGCCCGGCCGAGCGGTGGTCAGCGGGTGCTCGGTCAGCCAGCGCCCGGGCGCGGCGAGCGGGACGCCGCGGCGCACGGCGGCATGGACCGCGATGGCCCCCAGCACCGCGACCACGACCAGCGGCGCGGCCCAGGCGCCGTCGTAGTCCACCAGCAGGCCCGGCGCGGCCAGGAGGGCGAGCGCCACGCCCAGCACGATCGAGCACCCGCCCTCCAGCGCGAGGTAGGCGCGGTAGGTCATCGCCCCGCGGCCAGCGCCCGGCGCAGCGCGGCGAACGCGTTCTCGCCCGGCGCCTGCTCGACCACGACGCGCCGCACACGCCCCCGGTAGGCCTCGGCCGAGCCGTCCCCGCGCACGTCTATGCCGCCGCGCACACGGCCCGGGCCCGCGAGCTCGCCGCGCGCGGCGACCTGGGCCACCGGCTCGTACTCGCGCGCCAGCGCGCGGGTGTGGCCGCGCGTGGCGCCCAGGTCGGCCAGGCGTGCCTCAAGCGCCGCGAGCGCGTCGTCCAGGCGCTGGTGGCGCGTGCGCTCGACCCGCGAGCCGACGCGCACCGTCAGCTTGTAGGCCCCCCGCCGCAGCGAAGAAGGCACGCGGGTCCCGCCTCCGGCAGCCACGTAACGGGCCGTCGTCACCCGCTAG
>JBBJOB010000170.1:0-4903 GCA_037721455.1 Solirubrobacteraceae bacterium
ATCAGCTCCTGCGGCCAGCTCGCCCAGGCGACCACGGCCACGGGGCAGTCGGCGCCGTAGTGGGGCTCCAGCTCGGCGACGAGCTCCTCGATGGCCTGGACGCCGAGGTGCAGGACGAGCGTCGCGCCGTGGGCGGCCAGCGCGCCGATCTCCTCGCCGGGCGGGCGCGCCGTGGCCCGGCGCGCGTAGCGGGTGAGGATCACGGTCTGGGCGACGTTGGGCGCCGTGAGCTCCTGGCCGAGCGCAGCCGCAGCGGCCGCGAAGGCGGGCACGCCGGGCGTGAGGTCGTAGGGGATGCCCAGCGCCTCGAGGCGGCGTTGCTGCTCGGCGGCGGCGCTGTAGATCGACAGGTCGCCGGAGTGCAGGCGCGCGACGTCGTGGCGGGCCTCGTGGGCGCGCTGGATCTCCTCGATGATCGCGTCGAGGTCGAGGTCTTGGGTGTCGACGAGCCGGGCGTCGTCCGGCGCGTGCGCGAGCACTGCCTCGGGGACCAGCGCGCCCGCGTACAGGCAGACCGGGCAGGCGCCGATCAGCCTCGCGGCGCGCAGGGTGAGCAGGTCCTCAGCGCCGGGGCCGGCGCCGATGAAGTGGACGGTCACCGCGTCGTCGCCCACTGGACGACGGGAAGCTGTGCGCGCCAGGCGGTGAAGCGCCCGACCGGCTCGGCGTGCTCGAGGCTGATCCGCGTGAGCGTGCCGCCGTGCGCGTCGCGGGCGGCCAGCAGGACGCCCTCGCCCTCGACCGTCACGGCGTTGGCCACGATCCGCCCGCCCGGGCGCAGCGCGGCGACGCACGCGTCGAGCAGGCCGGGCGCGGTGACGCCGCCGCCGACGAAGACCGCGTCGGGAGCCTCGAGCTTGGCCAGGGCCTCGGGGGCGCGGCCGGGGCGCACGACGAGCTGGGGGACGCCGAGGGTGTGTGCGTTGGCTGTGATGCGCTGCGCTCGGTCCTCGCGCTCCTCGACGGCGATGGCGCGCGCGGTCGGCTCGGCGCGCAGCCACTCGATGGCGATCGAGCCGCTGCCCGCGCCGACGTCCCACAGGAGCTGGCCCGGCATGGGCGCGAGGGCGGCAAGGGCGACCGCGCGCACATTGCGCTTGGTGAGCTGGCCGTCGGTGGCAAACGCCTCGTCGGGGAGCCCGGGAACAAGCGGCAGCAGCGGTGTGCCGGGCGCCGGCGTGCACTCCACGGCAACGGCGTGGAGGGGGTCGGCGGGCTGGTCTCCCCAGGTGTCCGCGGTGCTCTCGATGACCAGCTCCTCCTCGCTGCCCAGCCTCTCGAGGACCACCAGGCGGCTGGGTCCGTGGCCGCGCTCGCGCAGCAGCGCCGCCACCTCGGCGGCGCCCTGCATCCCGGCCGCGTAGACGACCAGGCGCCGGCCGGGCTGCAGGAGCCGCGCGACGGCCTCGACGGGCCGGCCGACGGCGCTCACGAGCTGCACCTCGGCGGCCGGCCAGCCCAGCCGCGCGCAGACCAGCGCGAAGGCCGAGGCGTGCGGGTGGACGCGTAGGTGCTCGGGGTCGAGGCGGCGCGCGAGCGTCGCGCCGATGCCGTGGAGCATCGGGTCGCCGCTGGCCAGCACGCAGGTCGGGCGCTCGGGGTCGGCGACCAGCTCGTCGACCAGCGGCCCGATGGGAGAGGGCCACGGGCGGTGCTCGGCGCCGTTCTCGGAGGACAGCAGCGCGAGCTGGCGGGAGGAGCCGACGATGACCTCTGCGGCCTCGATCTCCGCGCGGGCCCCCGGGCCGAGCCCCTCCAGCCCGTCGGCGCCGATGCCGATGACGGCGATCACGGTTCTGGGCGTCCGGCGCGTCGAGTGTCGAGTTGATGGTCATAGAGACGAACAAGTCGACACTCGGTGACGGCGGGGAGGGTCACGCGGCGACTGCCGCCTTCGCCGCCGCGGCGCGCACGAACCGCGCGGCGAGCTCCGGGTGGGCGGCCCAGTGGACGTGCAGGTAGCCCGCCTGAACCCCGCCGACCGCGACGCCGCCCTCGCGCTCGATGCCGCGGGCGGCCAGGCGCCACGCGGGGGGCGCACCGACATCGATCTCGACCGCCGAGTAGTGGAACTCGTGCCCGCGCACCTGCTCGCCGGCGTCCATCCACGGCGTCGCCGTCAGGGCGGTCGCCTCGCGGTAGCCCAGGGTCATCCGTCCGACCATCCGCCCGGCCGCCGGGACGACGCCGCACATGGCGTGGCCGTCCAGCTCGCGCGCGAGGTAGAGCAGGCCGCCGCACTCGGCCAGCACGGGCCGTCCGGCGGCGGCGAACGCGGCGATCTCGCCGCGCAGTGGCGCGTTGGCCTCCAGTTCGGCGCCGAAGACCTCGGGGAAGCCGCCGGCCAGCACGAGCGCCCCGGTGCCCTCGGGCAGCGCCTCGTCGCGCAGGGGATCCAGCGCCACGAGCTCCGCTCCGGCGGCGCGCAGCAGCTCGAGGTTCTCCTCGTAGTGGAAGGAGAAGGCGGGGCCGCGAGCGATGGCGATGCGCGTGGGGGCGGAGGCGTTGCGAGGCCGGCCGGTCCCGTTCACCGGCGGCGCGGGCGCGGAGCGGTGGCCCGCGCGGTCGGAGTGGTCGCGAGCGGCGGGGGACGTCGGGTCGTGGGCGGGCTCCGGGCTCCACGCCGGCCCCGGCGCCGCCGGCGCCGCACGGGCCAGCGCGAGCACGGCGTCGAGATCGACGTAGCGCTCCGTCGCGGCGGCCAGCGTGGCCAGTGCCTCGTGCGTGGCGCCCTCGCGCTCCCCCGCGGGCACGAGACCGAGATGGCGCTCGGGGGCGGTCACGCGGTCGTCGCGGCGCAGCGCGCCGACGACCGGGATGCCCAGCGGCTCGAGGGCTTCGCGCAGCAGCGCCTCGTGGGTGTCCGACCCCACGCGGTTGAAGATCACGCCCGCGACGTCGATCTCCGGGTCGAAGGTCCGGTAGCCGTGGACGATCGCCGCGGCCGAGCGGGCCATGGATGACGCGTCGACGACGAGCAGCACGGGCGCGTCCAGGAGCTTGGCCACGTGGCCGGTCGAGGCCAGCTCTCCGCGACCCGAGGCGCCGTCGAACAGGCCCATGACGCCTTCGACCACCGCGATGTCCGCCCCCGCGCCACCGTGGCGCACGAGCGGCGCCATCAGCTCCGGGCCGCTGAGGAACGCGTCGAGGTTGCGCCCCGGTCGGCCCGACGCGAGGGCGTGGTAGCTGGGGTCGATGTAGTCGGGGCCGACCTTGAAGCCCTGCACCCGCAGTCCCCGCGCGCGCAGCGCGCCGATCAGCCCGCAGGCGACGGTCGTCTTGCCCGCGCCCGAGCTCGTGCCGGCGACGACGACGCGCGGGATCACCACTCGATCCCCTGCTGGGCGCGGATCCCCTCGTCCATGGGGTGCTTGACCTTGACGACCTCGGAGACGAGGTCGGCGGCCTCGATCAGCTCGGGCGCCGCGTCGCGGCCGGTGATCACGACGTGCTGGAAGCCGGGACGCTCGCGCAGCGTGCTGGCCACCTCGTCGGCGTCGAGCCAGCCCCACTTGATGGGATAGGTGATCTCGTCGAGCAGGAGGAACTCGTAGCGCTCGTCGGCCAGCGCGCGGCGAACCTCCGCCCAGCCCTCGCGGGCCATGTCGGCGGACTCGTCGAGGTCGCGCGACAGCCAGCTCCAGCCGTCGCCCATCTTCTCCCAGTCGATCCCGCCCAGCGCGCGGGCGGCCTTCTCCTCGCCGACCTTCCACTTGCCCGACTTGACGAACTGGAAGACCCCGCAGCGGTGCCCGCGCGCCCATGAGCGCATGAGCATCCCGAAGGCCGACGTGCTCTTGCCCTTGCCCGTGCCGGTGACGACGATGGTCAGCGGCCGGTCGCGCGGCTTGCGGCGCCTGGGCTCGGCGCTGCCCCTGTCGCCGGGACGGTGGGGGACGTCGACGTCCTGGTGCTTGGCCAGGGCGTCGCCGGTCGGGGGCTGCGTCATGCCGCCCTCCTGAGGGTGGGAGTGGGCTCGAGCAGCGGGTGCAGGTCCGCGCCGGCCGCGGCGGCCAGCGCGCCGGCGAGGCCGAGGCGCACGCGGCCCTCCTCGGTGTCCACGACGTGCACCGCCGCGGCGGTGCGGCCCAGGCGCGCGGCGGCGGCGCGCACCGCGCCGTCCGTGTCGGCCACGCGCCCGTCGGTGAGCACGACGGCCACGGCCCGGCGGCGCGGCTCGCGCACCGCCTCGCGGCGGATGAGCAGCGTGGCGGCGTCCAGCCCCGCTGCCAGCGGCGTGCGTCCGCCCGTGGCCAGGTCGCGCAGCGCGGCGGCCGCGCGCTCGATCGGCGCGCCGGGGACGACGAGCACGTGCGCGTCGCCGTCGCGAAAGGCCACCACCGCGACGCGATCGCGCCGCGCGTAGGCGTCGCGCAGCGCCTCCACGAGTGCGCCCTTCACCCGCGCCAGGCGCCGGCGCGCGCCCATCGAGCCGCTCGCGTCGACCACGAGGCACAGGAGTGCGCCCTCGCGCCCGGCGCGCACGTGCTCGCGCAGCCCGCGCTCGCCCAGCAGGCGCGCGCGCAGGCTGGCCACCAGCGCGAGGTCGTCGCCTCCCGCGGGCGCCGGGCGGCTGTCGATCGCGCCGGCTGCGGGCGAGGCCGTGCGCGCGCGGCGGCCCGCGGGGCCGCGGCCGGTGCCGGACAGGCGCAGCGCGTCGAGCGGGAGGCGCGCGGCGGCCGGGGCGTCGCGGCGCTCGCGGGCCGGCGCGGAGGGGGCGGGAGACGAGCCGTTCGCGGAGCTGGTGGGCGACTCGCCGGCTGGTGGCGACGAGGACGGGACTCGTCCTGGGCGGCGGACGCCTCGCTGGGCAGCTCGTCGCCGGCCGCGGAGGCGGTGGCGGGGGCGCCGGTGCCGTGGGGGGAGCGCTGCGGGGCGCTGTCGTCGCCCGTAGCCGGGT
>JBBJOB010000171.1:0-4891 GCA_037721455.1 Solirubrobacteraceae bacterium
CTCGGTCGTTGACATGCGCCCATGGTGCATCCTCAAGTGCGCTTGAGGTCAAGGGGGAATACGGTGGGGGTGCACCGATCACCCGAACGAGGAGCCAAACGTGCAGAGCTGGGATCTCAGGACCGTGGACGTGGCGCCCCACATCCCCCACGTCGTGTCCTCGACGGAGGAGGCGCGGACGATCGTGCTCGACCTCCCGGCCGGCGAGCGCATGCAGGAGCACCAGGTTCACGAGCGGACGTGGGTGGTGGTGATCGAGGGCGAGGTCGAGATCACCGCCCCGCCGGAGGCGCAGGTGGCCGGCGGGCCCGGCCATCTGTTCGAGCTCGCTCCGCAGGAGCGCCACGAGGTCACGGCACGATCGGACGCCCGGCTCCTGCTGCTGCTCGCGCCGTGGCCCGGCGACGGCCATCCCGGCGCGATGACCCTCGACGAGAAGGCGGGCGCAGTCGCCCACGCGGCCGAGCACGCCAGGCGGCGGGCTTGAGCGGCGCGGTCAACGGAGAGGACGGGTGAGGAGCGAGAACCAGCCAGCGAGCACGGGAGACGACCGGATGGCCAACGTGATCAGGATCACCCCACAAGAGCTCAACGACCGACTCGAGGGCGACCGGCCGGTCGTTCCCCTCGACGTGCGCCGCGGCTCCTACGAGCGCAGTGACACCAGGATCGTCGGGGCGATGCGGATCCCTCTCGACGAGGTGGAGGAGCGCATCGAGGAGATCCCGCCCCGGGCGGAGATCATCACCTACTGCACCTGACCGCACGAGAACTCGAGCGCCCGTGTGGCGCTCTTCCTCAACGAGCGCGGCTTCCGCGCCGCCGCGCTGGCCGGCGGCTACGAGGCCTGGGAGCAAGGAGGCTTCCCCACCGAGTCGAAGCAGGGCGCGGCTGGCTGAGGCGAATTCTCACCGGACGGCGACGACCCGCAACCGACGCTCGCCGCGGGGCGTGGCGACGACGGCGACATCATCGACGCGGTGGTCGCGCAGGGCGGCTGCGACGGGCGAGTCGTAGGAGATGCGTCCCTGGGCGGCGCTTGCGTCCATCGCCGAGACGAGCTCGTAGGTCGAGCGCTTGCCGGTCGCCTCGTCCTCGACCTCGACGGTGGACCCGAAGGCGACGACGTCGCCACCGGCGACCTCGACCACCTCGGCCTTGGCCAGCCGATCGCGCAGCACGAGGATGCGCGTCTCGAGGTGGGCCTGGGCCTCCTTGGCCGCGTGGTACTCCGCGTTCTCCTTGAGGTCTCCGAACGCCCGCGCCGTGGCGATCTGACGCGCCATGTCCTGACGCGCCGTCGTCTCGAGGCGGGCCAGCTCGCTGTGCAGGGCGGCGAGACCCTCGGCGGTGATCGGCGTGCGCTCCATGCAGGCGGCTCCTCTACTGCTCGTCGGGCGGGTTGACGGCAAGGGCGAACGGCGTGCCCTCCGAGTCGCGGCAGATCGACCACCGCTCGCCCTGGTGGATCACGCCGCCGCCCAGCGCGTGGACGCGCTCCAGCGCCGTGGCCATGTCGGCGACGGCGAAGTAGGGCAGCGCCCTCGTGTCTCCCGGCCCGGCGCCGCGCTCGTGGATGCCCACCGCGGGCGCCGCGCCCCGGGTCTCGCGCCCGCTGCCCTGGGCCTCGGCGCGCTCGCCGAGATCTTCCTCGAGCAGGCCCTCCCAGAAGCGCCGCGCGCGCTCGGGGTCGTCGGCGGGGAACTCGATCAGGGCCAGGCGGGCGGCGGCCACTACGCCCCGTTCCTGTACATCCGCTCGACGTAGTCGTCGAGCATGCGCGCGGCGGTGAAGCGTGGCGCGATGGAGCGGATGGAGGCCTTCACCATGGCCAGCCACGCGTGCGGCGGCCCACCGTCCTCGCCGGAGTAGAAGGTCGGCACGACCTCCTCCTCCAGCGTGCGGTACAGCTCGGCCGCATGGCGGAAGTCCTGCGCTGCGTGATCGGGGTCGGTCTCGCCCGACAGTGCCCAGCCGTTGGCGGCACGGGCGTCGTAGGCCTCGGGCCACCAGCCGTCGAGCACCGAGAGCTGAAGCCCGCCGTTGACCGCGGACTTCATCCCGCTGGTGCCCGAAGCCTCCATCGGCGGCCGGGGGACGTTGAGCCACACGTCGCAGCCGCGCACCAGGCGCGCCGCCACCGCGAGGTCGTAGTCGTGCAGGAAGGCGATGCGCTGGCCGATGCGCTGTGAGCGCCCGCGCTGGGAGAACAGGCCCTGCACCAGCGCCTTGCCCGCGTCATCGCGCGGGTGGGCCTTGCCCGCGATGAGCAGCTGGACCGGCCGGTCGCCGTCGATCAGGGCCATCGCGCGCTCGGCGTCCTTGCTGAGCAGGTCCAGGCGCTTGTAGGTGGCGATGCGCCGTGCGAAGCCGATGGTCAGCACGTCGGGGTCAAACGCGCGGGCGGCGGCCTCCACGTAGTCGCGCGGCTCACCGCGCTGCAGGCGGTCGGCCGTGGAGCGGTCGCGCACGAAGTCCACCAGGACGGAGCGCTGCTCGTTGCGCACCGCCCACAGCTCCTCGTCGGGGATGTCGTCCACGGCGGCCCAGGTGGCCGGGTCGGCTGCGCGCCGGGCCCAGCCCTCGCCCAGGTGGCGATCGAACAGGCACGCCATGGCGCGGCCGACCCAGCTGGGCAGGTGCACCCCGTTGGTCACGTGGCCGATGGGCACGTCCTCGACGGCACGCTCATCCCACAGCGCGTGCCACATCTCGCGCGCCACCTCGCCGTGACGCCGGGCCACCCCGTTGGCCGCGCGGCTGGTGCGCAGGGCGAACTGGGTGACGCCGAAGGGCTCGTGGATGTCGTGCTGGTGGGTACGGCCGAGCTCCACGATGCGCCATGGGTCCACCCCGGCCTCCTGGGCGAAGCCGCCCAGCGCATGGCAGACCTGCTGGCCCGGGTAGGCGTCGTTGCCCGCGGGAACGGGCGTGTGGGTCGTGAACACCGTGCCGCCGCGCGCCTGCGCCAGCGCGTCGTCCAGCGAGCGGCCGGCCTCGATGGCCGGCCGGGCCCGCTCGAGGGTGGCGAAGGCGGCGTGGCCCTCGTTGAGGTGGACGGTGTCGGGCTCGATCCCCATGACCCGCAGGGCCCGCACCCCGCCGATGCCCAGCAGCGCGTACTGGGCCAGGCGGGTGTCGGGGTCGCCGACATAGAGCTGGGAGCAGATCCAGCGGGCCAGGCGGCTGTTGTCCGAGCGGTCGGTGTCCAGGAGGAAGAGGGGCACACGACCCACCTGCACGCGCCAGATCTGCGCTACGACGTCCTCTCCGTGGATCGGCACCTTGACGGTGACCGGGCGCTCCTGCTCGTCGCGCACCAGGGCGGCGGGCAGCAGCGGCGGATCGGTGGGCACCCAGTACTCGTGCTGCCAGCCGCTTGCGTCAAGGCGTTGGCGGAAGTAGCCCTGGTTGTACATCAGGCCCACGGCCACGAGCGGAAGCGCGCGGTCGGAGGCCTCCTTGAGGTGGTCGCCGGCCAGGCCGCCCAGGCCGCCCGAGTACACCGGCACGGAGCGGTGCACCCCGAACTCCGCGCAGAAGTAGGCGACGCTGGGCGCGTCGGCGTAGGGGCGAGCGAGGTCGGCGTCGATGGTCTGCTGGATCTCACTCACGCGGCGCAACACGTCCCCGTCCTGCGCCGCCCGCTCCAGCGTGGGCGCCGACAGCTCCTGGAGCATCCGCACGGGGTTGTGGCTGGACAGCTCCCAGCGGTAGGGGGCCAGCGACTCGAACAGCTCCGGCCCCCCGGGGGTCCAGCTCCAGCGCAGGTTGTAGGCGATGGAGGCCAGGGGCGCGAGCGGGTCGGGAAGACGCGTGGCCAGGGCGCGGGCCGCCTGTGTGAGGTCGCGTTCGCCTGTGGGCATCGGCGCGCATGATGGCAAGGGAGGGCGGGGCGGCCCCCGCCGGCTGTCGCCCTCGCCGGTCGGTGCAGCCCACGGCACACCCGTCCACCGGGGCCAACGTCCTCTTCCTCAATGATGCCGTTCGCCGAGGCACCCGCTCGGCCGGGTCGAGCGACAGTCCCCTCGTTTGGGCCGCCGGTCAGCGGGAACGGCGTGGACATGAACTCTTCGACCACCCAGGTCCCGCAGGTCAGTCTTCGCGGCGATACAGCGATTCCCCAGCTCGGCTTCGGCGTCTTCCAGGTGCCGCCGCAGGACACCGCCGAGGTCACCACCCGCGCGCTGCTGGCGGGCTACCGCCACATCGACACCGCGACCGCGTACCGCAACGAGGCGGAGGTGGGGCAGGCCGTCCACGCCGCCGGGCTGGAGCGCGCCGACGTCTTCATCACCACCAAGCTCTGGAACGACGACCACGGCCACCAGCAGGCGCCAAAGGCGCTCGACGCCAGCCTCGATCGGCTGGAGACCGGCTACGTCGACCTCTATCTGATCCACTGGCCGGTCCCCTCGCAGGACCGCTACGTCGAAACCTGGCAGGCCTTGATCGAGGCCCAAGAGCAGGGGCTGGCGCGCGCGATCGGCGTGTCGAACTTCAACCAGCCCCACCTCGAGCGGCTGGTGCAGGAGACCGGGGTGACCCCGGCGGTCAACCAGGTGGAGCTCCATCCCCTCTTCCAGCAGGCCGGGCTGCGTCGCGAGCACGAGGAGCTGGGCATCGTCACCCAGGCGTGGAGCCCTCTGGCCCAGGGCCAGGTTCTAGACGACCCGGTTCTCACACGGATCGCCGAGGGCCACGGCAAGACCAGCGGACAGGTGGTCATCCGCTGGCACCTGCAGCTGGGCAACGTCGTGTTCCCCAAATCCGTGACGCCGCAGCGCATCGAGGAGAACATCGATGTCTTCGACTTCCACCTCAGCGAGAGCGAGATGGCCGAGATCGAGGAGCTGGACGCCGGCACGCGCATCGGCCCCGATCCGGACAC
>JBBJOB010000172.1:0-4869 GCA_037721455.1 Solirubrobacteraceae bacterium
GAAGTGCCTCGATGACCCGCGTCGGCGCGGGGGGCGGTGGGCCTCCGCCCGCGCCGCGCGTCTGCCCCGCCTCGGCCACCGGGTGATGACGCTTCCGCTCGGGCCGTCGACCAGGAGGTGACGTTGAACGCGGCGCGAGGGCCTGGACCGGTAGAATCCGACCACAGCGATCGGATATGCCCGAGACCATCGACATCTGCCCCGTCAACGACCTGCCGCCCGGCGCCATGCGCACCGTGGAGTGGGAGGACGTCGAGATCATGGTGGTCAACTGCAACGGCGAGTTGCTGGCCATGGAGGATCGCTGTTCTCACGACGACGGACCGCTCGCCGAGGGGGAGATCGACCATGCGACGTGTACGGTGGAGTGTCCCCGTCACGGCGCGTTGTTCGACATGCGCACGGGGAAGCCCCGGACCCTGCCCGCCTACGTACCTATCGAGACGTTTCCCGTCCTGATCGAGGACGACGTCATCAAGCTGGAGGTCGACTGACCACATGGCCACGCCCGAAGTCCTAGAAGAGCAGAAGTCCCTACAGGGGATCAACGCCGACTACACCGAGCGTTACGGCTTTCACGACGCCGAGAACTACCTGTACAAGGCGCCCAAGGGGATCAACCGCGAGATCGTCGAGAAGATCTCCGAGTTCAAGAGCGAGCCGCAGTGGATGCGCGACTTCCGCCTCAAGGCGCTGGACCAGTTCTTCGCCCGGGTCATGCCCACCTGGGGCTCGCCGTTCCTGGCCCAGGTTGACTTCGACAACATCCACTACTTCGTGCGCGCCTCCGAGCGGCCCGAGCGCTCCTGGGACGACGTGCCCGAGGACGTCAAGAAGACCTTCGACCGCCTGGGCATCCCGGAGGCCGAGCGCAAGTTCCTCGCCGGCGTCGGCGCGCAGTACGAGTCCGAGGTCGTCTACCACCAGGTCAACGAGGAGCTCGAGAAGCAGGGCGTGATCTTCACGGACATGGACACCGCCCTGCGCGAGCACGAGGATCTCGTGCGCGAGTACTTCGCCACCCTCATCCCCTCCAACGACAACAAGCTGGCCGCGCTCAACAGCGCCGTGTGGTCGGGCGGCTCGTTCGTCTACGTGCCCCCAGGCGTGCACGTCGAGATGCCGCTGCAGGCCTACTTCCGTATCAACACGGAGAACATGGGCCAGTTCGAGCGCACGCTGATCATCGCCGACGAGGGCTCCTACGTGCATTACGTCGAGGGCTGCACCGCGCCGACCTACAGCTCGGACTCGTTGCACTCCGCGGTGGTCGAGCTGATCGCCAAGCCCGGCGCGCGCATCCGCTACACGACCGTTCAGAACTGGTCCAACAACGTGTTCAACCTGGTCACCAAGCGGGCTGAGGCACAGCGCGACGCCACCGTGGAGTGGGTCGACTGCAACCTGGGCTCCAAGCTGACCATGAAGTACCCGTCGGTCTACCTGACCGGCGAGCGCGCCCACGGCGAGATCCTGTCCATCGCCTTCGCCGGCGAGGGCCAGCACCAGGACGCGGGCGGCAAGATCATCCACGCCGCGCCCGACACCACCTCGAACATCTTCGCCAAGTCGATCTCCAAGGACGGCGGGCGGTCCTCCTACCGCGGGCTGCTCGAGGTGGCCAAGGGCGCCGAGCGCTCGCGCTCCAAGGTGGTCTGCGACGCGCTGCTGCTCGATGACGCCTCGCGCACCGACACCTACCCGACCATCCGCATCGGCGAGGACGACGTGGACGTCGGCCACGAGGCCAGCGTCACCAAGGTCGGCGAGGAGCAGCTCTTCTACCTCCAGTCCCATGGGCTGAACGAGGAGGAGGCCGGCAAGCTCATCGTCAACGGCTTCATCGAGCCGATCGTCAAGGAGCTGCCGATGGAGTACGCGGTCGAGATGAACCGCCTGATCGAGCTCCAGATGGAGGGAAGCATTGGCTAGTCCCGCCGATGCTCCCGCCACCGCTGAGCCCGCCTTCCTGGTCGACCGTCGTCGGCGCGCCGAGGAGCTCGTCGCGACGCTGGAGCTGCCGCAGTTCCGCCGGGAGCCCGGCTGGGAGTTCACGTCGCTCAAGGGACTGGACCTCGACGCCTACGCGCCGGTGGCGGGCGGCGATCTCGGGCTGGTCGAGGGGACACCCCTCGTGGTGCTCCCACCTGACCAGTCCGTGGCCCTCACCCAGGTCGACGGCGCCTTCGCGCCCGCGCCCGAGATGGCCAGCGAGGGGCCGCTGGTCATGCCTCTCAGCGCGGCGGTGGAGAGCCATCCAGAGCTGGTCGAGCCCCACCTGGGCTCGGTCGTCGACGCCGAGGATCCCTTTGTCGCCCGCAACGAGGCCAACTGGCTGGGCGGGGCATTCGTCTACGTGCCGCGCAACGTGAAGGTCGAGGCTCCCATCAGTCTGCGCGCCATCCAGGCCGCGGCCGGCGGCGCCATGCACTGGCGCGTGCTCATCGTGTTGGAGGAAGGCGCCGAGGCAGAGGTGTGGGACCAGTACGTCACCGCTCGTGGCGACGGCGACGGGCAGCTCTTCAGCACGGTCACCGAGCTGGTGGTCGGGCAGAACGCGACGCTGCGCTACGTCTGCGCCCAGGGGCTGGGCGAGAAGGCGTGGATCTTCGGCAATCAGCGCGCGACCGTCGACCGCGACGGCACACTGGACTGGGTCGTGCTGGGCTTCGGCGCGGGCAACGGCCGCGTGGCCCAGGAGACCGACCTGCGCGGCCCCGGCGCCCACGGCAAGGTCACCGGCGCCTACGCGACGCAAGGTCGCCAGCACCTGGATTTCGCCACCACGCAGGAGCACGCGTCGGCCGACACCACGTCCGACCTGGCCTTCCGCGGCATCCTTGACGGCCGCTCGAGCACGGTGTGGAGCGGCATGATCCAGGTCGACGAGGACGCCCAGCGCATCGACGCCTTCCAGGAGTCGCGCAACCTGCTGCTGAGCAAGCGGGCCCACGCCGATGCCATCCCGGGGCTGGAGATCCTGGCCAACGACGTGCGCTGCACGCACGCGGCGGCCATCGCCCAGATCGATGCCGAACAGGTCTTCTACCTGCGCTCGCGAGGGCTGCGCGACCCAGCGGCCAGGCGCCTGGTCATCGAGGGCTTCCTCCACGCCGTCGTGGAGCGCTTCGAGGAGGGCGACTTCCGCGAGGCGCTGGCCGCCGCCCTCGATCACCGCCTCGAGCAGATCCTGGGCTAGAGCCCGCATGCGGCTGCCCCCGGCGGCGCTGGCCGCCCTCGTCGTGCTGGTCGTCGTGGTCGAGGGCATCCTCGCCCTCGAGCCGCCGACGCTGTTCCTGGGCGCGGCGGACTGGACGGGGCACCTGGCCACGACGGCGATCATCGTCGCCGCCATCCCGCGCCCGCTGCCCCGCGCGCTGATCATCGGCGCTTTCGCGGCCCTGCTCGTCGACCTGGATCACATCCCCGACCTCTTCTCCGACGAGGGGATCAACGACGAGACGCCGCGGCCGGCCACACATTCGCTGCTGACCGTGCTGGCGATCGGCGCCATCGCCGCGGCGGTGCGCGCCCGGCTGCCGCGCTACGGCGACTTCGCCCTGGGTGTGGCCATCGGGGTGCCGATGCACCTCCTTCGTGACGTCTTCACCGGCCCGGGGGTCGCGCTGCTCTCGCCGCTGGTCGGGGGAGTGGTCGACGGGCCGTTCCTCGTCTACCTCGCGGGGCTCAGCCTCGTCGCTCTCTATGCGGCGCTGCGTCCGCGTCCGGTACAACGCCGCGCATGACCGACGCCTGGGTCGCCGAGCACGCCGACCGGATCGCCGCGCGCGCCGAGCGGGAGCTCGAGGCGCTGGTGGCAGTCTCCTCGCCCTCGGGCGACGTGCACGGCGCCGAGGAGGCGATTTCTTTGGCCTGCGCGCTGTTGCCCGAGGAGGCTCGAGTCGAGCGCGTGCCCTGCTCGTCGCCCGACCACGCCCACGACCTCATAGCCCGCCTGGAGGGCACCGGCACGCGACGCCTCGTCCTGTTGGGCCACGTCGACACCGTCGTGGCCCACGATGCCCACCGCGCCCTGCGCCACGAGGAGGGCCGGCTCGTCGGCTCGGGCTCCATCGACATGAAGGCCGGCGACGTCCTGGCCCTGGGCGTGCTCCGTGCGCTGGCGGCTCAGCCTCACCGCTTCGCCGAGGCGGCGCTGGTCCTCGTGGTCGACGAGGAGTGGCGCATAGGCCCGTTCGCCCACGTCGACCGCTTCGCCGGCTGGGACGCGTGCCTGTGCTTCGAGGCCGGCCAGCACACACCGGAGGGCGAAGACGCCGTGGTGGTCAGGCGCAAGGCGGCCGGGACGCTGCGGGTGGAGGCCCACGGGCGCTCCGCGCACTCCGGCTCGGCGCCCCACCGCGGACGCAACGCCCTGCTGGCGCTCGCGGACGCCGCCCGGCGCATCGCCGACCAGCACGACCCCGAGGGGCCACTGCGCCTGACCGCGGTGCCCACCGTGATGTCCGCGGGCGACGCGTTCAACGTCGTGCCCGCCCGCGGCGCGCTGACCTGCGACCTGCGTGCCGACGAGCTGGGCGCCTTCGAGGCGGTGCTCCACGCGATCCCCGAGGAGGTCAACGAGGTGCGCCTCGAACCGGTGCTCCAGCGCCAGTGGCCGGGGATGGACGCCCGCGAGGTCACGGCTGAGCTGCTGGCGGCTGCGGGTGAGCGCCTGGGCCGCCCGATCGTCGGCGCCGACCGCGGCGGGGCCAGCGACGCCAGCTACTTCGCGCGTGCCGTCCCGCTCACGGTCGACGGCCTGGGGCCCCGGGGCGGTGGCGCCCACGCGCCCCACGAGTTCGTGGATCCCACGTCGTTGCACCCGCGCGCCGAGGTCGCCCTCGCGCTCGTGGCGGCGCTCACGAC
>JBBJOB010000012.1:0-17437 GCA_037721455.1 Solirubrobacteraceae bacterium
AGTAGGCACCGAGAACAGCAACACCGTCGAACTGCACGTCGAGGACCACGGCTCGGGCCCGCCCGTCGTGCTGATCCACGGCTGGCCGCTGAGCGGTCGCTCCTGGGAGCGCCAGATCGGACCGCTCGTCGACGCCGGCCACCGCGTGGTCACCTACGACCGCCGCGGCTTCGGCCTGTCCTCGCAGCCATGGGGCGGCTACGACTACGACACGTTCGCGGCCGACCTCGAAGCGGTCCTCACCGGCCTCGACCTGCGCGACGCCACCCTGGTCGGCTTCTCCATGGGCGGTGGCGAGGTCGTCCGCCACATCGCCACCTACGGCACCGACCGGGTCTCGCGGGCCGCGCTGGCCGCCGCCGTGCCGCCGTACCTCTACCGCAGCGACGACAACCCGGACGGTGGGCTGGACGACGCCACGATCCAGCAATTCGAGGACGGCGTGAAGGGCGACCGCCTGGCCTTCCTCGACGGCTTCACGGGCCAGTTCTTCGCCGCCGGCGGCAGGACCGATCTGGTCAGCGAGCCCCAGCGCGTCTACGCGCGCGACATCGCGGCCTTCGCCTCGGCCAAGGGCACGCTCGACTGCATCGCGGCGTTCGGGCGTACAGACTTCCGGGGCGACCTGGAGAAGGTCACGGTGCCCACGCTGGTCATCCACGGAGACAGCGACGGTATCGTGCCCTTCGAGGTGAGCGGCAAGCGGTCCCACGAGACGCTGTCCGACAGCCGCCTGGTCCTGGTCGAGGGCGGCCCGCACGGCCTCAACGTCACGCACGCGGAGGAGTTCAACGCGGCGCTGCTGGATTTCCTGGGCAGCTGACGCCTCAGCGGGCCGCGGCAGCGGCGACCAGCGATATCTCGCCGGTGAGGGTCTGGCTGGTCGCCGCGGTGATGGTGACCGGGACGAAGTCGCCCGGATCGGCCAGGCCCTCGAAGTTGACGACCTTGTTGTGCCGGGTGCGTCCGCGCAGCCGGGCGGGGTCGGTGCGCGACGGGCCCTCGACGAGCACCTCGAGCTCGCGGCCGACGAAGCGCTGGGCGCGCTGACGTGCGCGTCGCTGGACGACCTCGACGAGGCGCTCCATGCGCTCCACGGCGACCTCGTGGGCGACGAGGCCCTCGGTGAGGGTCGCCGCCTCGGTGCCGCGGCGCGGCGAGTAGATGAACGTGAAGGCGCCGTCGAAGCCCACCTCCTCGCAGACCTTGAGGGTCTGGGCGAAGTCGGCCTCGGTCTCCCCCGGGAAGCCGACGATGACGTCGGTGGTCAGGGCGACGTCGGGCACGTGCTCGCGGATCAGCGCGACGCGGTCGAGGAACCGCTCGCGCGTGTAGGTGCGGCGCATGGCCTTGAGGATGCGTGACGAGCCGGCCTGCAGGGGCAGGTGGACGTGCTCGCAGACCGTGCGCAGCTCCGCGTGGGCGCGCACGACGTCCTCGCGCATGTCCTTGGGGTGGGGGCTGGTGTAGCGCACGCGCTCCAGGCCGGCCACGCCGTCGAGCACGTGCAACAGCTCCGCGAAAGATGCTCGCTGCGGGCGCAGATCGCGCCCGTAGGCGTTGACGTTCTGGCCCAGCAGCGTGACCTCGCGAACGCCGTCGGCGGCCATGCGCTCGACCTCGGCGACGAGCTCTTCCAACGGGCGGCTGACCTCGCGCCCGCGTGTCGACGGGACGATGCAGTACGAGCAGTTCATGTTGCAGCCCACGCTGATCTGCACCCACCCCTGGAAGTCCCGGGCGCGCTTTGCGGGAAGGTGGCCGGTGAAGCCCTCGAACTCGAAGAAGCCCTGCGCGGTGAGCGAGTCGGACGTCAGGAACTCGGCCAGCTTGTGCACCTGGCCGGGGCCGAAGGCCACGTCGACGTAGGGGAAGCGACGGAAGACCTCGTCCTTGACCGACTGCGCCCAGCAGCCGCCCACGCCGATGATGCGCTCGGGGTCGGTGCGCTTGAGGCCCTTGGCCTGCTCGAGGTGGGCGACGAAGCGCTCGTCGGCCTTCTCGCGGATCGAGCAGGTGTTGAACAGGATGAGGTCGGCGTCGGCGGGCTCGCCGGCCTCCGCGTAGCCCAGCGACTCGAGCATGCCCTTCATGCGCTCCGAGTCGTGCTGGTTCATCTGGCACCCGAAAGTGGTGACGTGATAGCGCTTCACCATGCGGGCAGGGTAGTCGTGGTGGCGAAGCCACGGTCGGCGTCGGGAGGGGATGATGGCCGTCCGATGCTCGCGGATCCTCCCAGCCGCCCGCAGCACGGTCTCGCACAGAGGCGGGCGCCGCTCGCGGTGGGGCCGCTGCTGGCGATCTCCGCGGTCGTCGTCGCGACGCTGATCGCCTTTGCCGGCAGTTACGGCTATCACCGCGACGAGCTCTACTTCCTCGCCGCCGGCGAGAACCTCTCCTTTGGCTATCCGGACCAGGGACCGCTGACGCCGGTGATCGCCGCGTTGATGAACGCCATCGCGCCGGGATCGCTGACGGTGCTGCGGATCCCGGCGGCCCTGGCCACGGGAGCGACTGTGCTCCTGACCGGCATGACGGCTCGCGAGCTCGGGGGCAACGGCCGGGCGCAGATCCTCGGCTCGGCGATCGCGGCGGTCGCCTCGGTGTTCCTGGTCACCGGGCACCTGCTCAGCACCACGACCTTCGACCTTTTGTCGTGGACCTTGGTCTGCCTGCTGGTCGCGCGGCTGCTGCGCGGCGCCGACCCGCGCTGGTGGCTCGTCGTCGGACTGGTCTTCGGCCTGGCACTGCTCAACAAGCCGCTGATCGCCTTCCTCGCCGCCGGACTGCTCGCAGGGACGCTGGCCGTCGGGCCGCGCCAAGCCCTGCGGTCAGGCTGGCTGTGGCTGGGAGCGCTCATCGCGCTCGGGCTGTGGGCACCCTGGCTGGTGTGGCAGGCCGGTCAGGGGTGGCCGCAACTGGAGGTGGCCGGCGCGATAGCCGGTGGCGGTTCCACGAGCTCCGAGTCTCGCTGGGCGTTCCTGCCCTTCCAGCTCCTGCTGGTGAGCCCGGTCCTCGCCCCGGTCTGGATCGCCGGTCTCCTCGCCCTCCTGCGCCGGCCGAGCCTGCGCCCGTTCCGCCCCTTCGCCGTCTGCTGGGTGCTGCTCGCGGCCGCCTTCCTCCTCACCGCCGGAAAGCCCTACTACCTGGCAGGCATGTTCGCGGTCCTGATCGCCGCGGGGGCGATCGAGACTGAGCGGTGGCTGCGCCATGGCCGGGCGCGCGTCCGCCGCTGGGCGCTCGGGCTCGCGATCGCCCTGAGCGCCGTGGTGTCGGCCGTGATCGCCCTACCGGTCCTCCCCGCCGGCTCCACGGGTCCGGTGCTGGCGGCCAACGAGGACGTCGGCGAGACGATCGGCTGGCCGGAGTTCGTCCGTACCGTCGCGGGCGTGTCGCAGACGGTCCCTGCCGGCTCGCCCGACCCCGTGATCGTCACCTGGAACTACGGCCAAGCCGGTGCGATCGACCGTTTCGGCCCGGCGCTGGGGCTCCCGGGTGTCTTCAGCGGCCACAACGGCTACTGGCAGTGGGGCCCGCCGCCCTCGGGATCGGGCCCCGTGCTCGCGGTCGGCTTTCCCCGCATGCAGCTCGAACGCCGGTTCAGCGGGTGCCGGCCGGCGGGCCGCGTGGACACGCCCGAGGGGGTCGACAACGAGGAGGACGGCACCCTGCTGGCGCTGTGCGCGGGGCCGGCGCAGCCGTGGGAACACCTCTGGCCGAGGCTCAAGAGGCTGGGGTAGCTCGTAGGGTCCGCGCCCGCGCGCTCACTTGGCGTACTCCACCGCGCGCGACTCGCGGATGACCGTGACCTTGATCTGGCCCGGGTACTCGAGCTCGTGCTCGATCTCGCGGGCGATGTCGCGGGAGAGGATGAGCGCCGCGTCGTCGTCGATCTCGGTGGGCGCGACCATCACGCGGATCTCGCGACCGGCCTGCATGGCGTAGACCTTGTCCACGCCGGTGTGACGCATGGCCAGGCGCTCCAGCTCGCGCAGACGCTTGACGTAGGACTCCAGCGACTCGCCGCGGGCGCCCGGTCGCGCGCCGGAGAGCGCATCGGCGGACTGGACGATCACCGCCTCGACGGTCTGGGGCTCGACCTCGTTGTGGTGTGCCTCCATGGCGTGGGCGACCGCCTCGTCCTCACCGTGTCGTCGCGCGAGATCGCCGCCCACGAGCGCGTGCGGGCCCTCGATCTCGTGGGTGACCGCCTTGCCGATGTCGTGCAGGAGCGCCGCACGGCGAGCGGTGCGCGGGCTGGCGCCCAGCTCGTGGGCCATCACCGAGGCAAGCTGGGCGCACTCGACGGAGTGCGCGAGAACGTTCTGGCCGTAGGAGGTGCGGAAGCGCAGACGCCCCAGGATCTTGACGACCTCGTCGTGCAGCCCCTGGACGTTGGCGTCGAAGGCGGCCTGCTCACCGGCCTTGACGAGCTGCTCGTCCAGCTCGGATTTGGCCTGGTAGAAGGTCTCCTCGATGCGGGCGGGATGGATGCGACCGTCCTGGAGGAGACGCTCGAGGGTGATACGGGCAACCTCACGACGCACGCCGTCGAAGCCCGACAGCACGACGGCGTTGGGCGTGTCGTCGATGATGAAGTCCACGCCCGTGAGGTTCTCCAGGGCGCGGATGTTGCGCCCCTCCCGGCCGATGATGCGCCCCTTCATGTCGTCGGAGGGGAGCTGCACCACCGAGACCGTCGTCTCGGCCGCGTGGCTGGCGGCCAAGCGTTGCATGGCCACCGAGAGGATGTTGCGCACCTTGCGCTCGGCGGTGCGCTTGGTCTCCTCCTCGATCTGGCGTAGCAGGCGGGCGCGGTCCTGGTGGGCCTGCTCCTGGACCTCTTCCAGCAGCGTCTTGCGCGCCTGGGCGGCGCTCATGCCGCAGGCGCGCTCAAGCGCCTGCGCGGTCTCGCCCTCGCGCTCGGCGAGCGTGTCGCGCTGGCCGTCGAGGACGTCCTCACGGCGGTTCTGCTCGGTCTCGCGGCGGTCGAGCTCTGAGGCGCGCCCGTTGAGACGCTCCTCCAGCCGGGCGAGCTCTGCCTGGCGCTCTCCCAGCACGCGACCCTGCTCGTCGCGCTCCGCGGTGGCGGTGGATCCGCCGGAGAGGCCGCCGTTGCGTACGAGCAGCCAGGCGACGGCCACGAGCGCTCCGGCCACGAGGGCTGCCGCGCCGATGATCTCCATTGCTCGTCCTCTCCCCGCGGGGCGGGCACGGGGCCACGCCCTGACGGTGTTCGTCTGGTTGGGTTCGGAGCGGGCCGCGGGGCGGGCCCTGGAACGCGCAGCTCAGCGTCGGAGCGGTGTTCGCCCCACGCCGAATCCCCCGAGCGCGCCGGGCGGCGCGGTGGCAGAGGGCTGTGGGCCTGGTCGTCGTGTGGAGTTCTGTCGCATCGACCGAGTGCCTGAGATTTCGGAAAAGTGGCGGATTTGCTGCGGTTTCAGGGGCCTCACGGGCCCGTTCGGTTCTAGGGCCATCGTAGTGGGGCGGGAGGTCGCAAGCAAACGATGCGTGCTCAGGACCGGAGGGGATGGAGCGCGGAGCCCGTGGGGTGGCGCGTGGGCGCTCGCCGCCAGCGGGTGCGCCGCGACGGCCCGCGGGCCGCATACGGGGGCGTTCAGGCCGCCTGCTACCGCTCCAGCGCGCGGACCGCGTCGTGGGCCAGCTCGAGGCCGTAGCCGCGACGCACTAGCAGGCCGAGCGCGCGCTCGCGGGCACGGTCGTCGGAGGGCGGCTCGGCGAAGCGTCGACGCAGAAGCGTGACCGCCGCCTCGAGCTCGTCGGCCTCGTCGCGGGCGGCCAGCGCGCGGGCGATCAGCTCCGCGTCCACGCCCGCGCTCGCGAGCTTGCGCTCGATGCGGTCAGGGCCCCAGCCGTCGAGCAGCCGCCGATCCTCGGCGAAGCGCTGCGCGTAGCCGCCGTCGTCGAGGTATCCCTGCTCGCACAGCTCGGCGATCGCCGCCTCGATCGAGGCGGGCTCCACTCGCTTGTCCTCGAGGTGGCGGCGCACCTCGAGCACCGTGCGATCCCGGCGCCCGAGGTGCCGGTAGGCCAGGTCGAGCGCGTGTTGCAGGCGTGCCTCGGGATCGAGCGCCGGGGAGCGGGCGGCCCCGGTTGCCTCGACCATCAGCGGTCGGTGCGGTGCGTCGGTGAAGGGACCCGTCACTAGGCCGCCTTCGCCCCGTTGGCCCCGTTCGCCCCGCCGGCCCCGTTCGTGCCCGAGGCCCCCGCCGTCTCGGCGGCCAGAGCCGCCGCCGCGGCGGCGGCAGCGTCGCCGTCGATCGGGGCGACCAGGTCGCGGTCGATGCCCAGCGCGCGGTAGATGCGGTCCTCGATCTCCTTGGCCACCTCGGGGTGCTCGTCGAGGAAGCCCTTCGCGTTGTGGCGCCCCTGGCCCAGGCGCTCGTCCCCGTAGGAGAAGAACGAGCCCGACTTGGTCACCACGTCGTGCTCGATGCCCAGGTCGATCAGGCAGCCCGACGTGGACACCCCCTTGCCGAACTCGATGTCGAACTCCGCCTGGCGGAAGGGCGCCGCCACCTTGTTCTTGACCACCTTCACGCGCACGCGGTTGCCCACCGCCTCCGTGCCGTCCTTCAGCGTCTCGATGCGCCGGATGTCCAGGCGCTGGGAGGAGTAGAACTTCAGCGCGCGCCCGCCGGGCTGAGTTTCCGGCGATCCAAACATCACTCCCACCTTCTCCCGGATCTGGTTGGTGAACAGGCAGAGGGTCTGGGTGCGGTTGAGCGTGCCGGCCAGCTTGCGCATGGCCTGGGACATCATCCGGGCCTGCAGGCCGACGGTCTGGTCCCCCATCTGCCCCTCGAGCTCCGCGCGCGGGGTGAGCGCGGCGACGGAGTCGATGGCGACGACGTCGACGGCGCCCGAGCGGATGAGCATGTCGGCGATCTCCAGGGCCTGCTCGCCGTAGTCGGGCTGGGAGACCAGCAGCTCGTCGATGTCCAGGCCGATCTGCTGGGCGTACAGCGGGTCCATCGAGTGCTCGGCGTCGATGAACGCGCATACGCCGCCGAGCTTCTGGGCCTCGGCCAGCACGTGGTAGACCAGCGTGGTCTTGCCCGAGGACTCGGGGCCGAAGACCTCGACGACGCGCCCTCGCGGCATGCCGCCGATGCCCAGCGCCAGGTCGAGCGACAGTGCGCCGGTGGGGATGGCGTTGACCTTGACCTGAGCGCCCTCGTCGCCCATGCGCATGACCGAGCCCTTGCCGAACTGGCGCTCGATCTGCGTCAGCGCGCCCTGCAGGGCGGTGTCGCGGGCCTTCGCGGCCTTCTCGGTGTCAGTCACGGCCATGGGGATCGGGCTGCCTTTCTCAAGCGGTCGGCCGTCCATGGTGAGGGCGGCGTCGGACGGAACGACCGTATGCCGCGCGGTGTGCCGTGACTGCCACGCCGTGTGCCGAATCTGCGCAGCGAGACGCGCGGCTCAGGCCGCGCTGTCCTCCGGGCGAGTGCGCAGGGAGAGCGCGTCAGATCCCACGAGCGCCCGGCGTGCCAGCGGTTCGTAGCGGGCGCCCTTCGGGCTCATGATGGAGCGGTAGAGGGTCAGGGCGGTGGCGTTGAACGCGGCGCTTGGTGGCTTTTGGAGGTGCTGCGGAATGATGCGCGCACCTCTTCGCACGCGGGCCACGGTGATGTGCGGGCGGAATGGACGGGCTTCAGGCGTGATCTCTGTACCGGCGTGTACAGCAGCAATGACGGAGGCGTGGAGGCCGGCGAGGGCGCCGGTGGCGTCGCTGACCTCGACGGTGAGCACTCCGGGCCGGCGTGGCGGGAGCCAGAGAGGAGCACCGAGGGAGAGGTTGCAGGTGTTGCCGGCGCTTGTGGTCACAATCGCGCCGATCGCTTCTGCCGGTGCCTCCTCGCGGGCGCCGAGAAAGGCCAGCGTGAGGTGAAGGTTCTCCGGCGGGACCGCGCGCAGTACGTCGCCGGCGCGGTCGACCGCCTGCGCTCCCCACTCGGCCAGCGCCGCGCGCACCTGTTCGGGGAGATCGAGCGCCACGAAGAGGCGCATGCGGGGTCGCTTGACGACTTCTCGTCCCATATGGGCGATAAGTCGTCAA
Source organism: Solirubrobacteraceae bacterium (assembly GCA_037721455.1). Lineage (GTDB taxonomy): Bacteria > Actinomycetota > Thermoleophilia > Solirubrobacterales > Solirubrobacteraceae > Siliceabacter. The sequence continues at coordinate 8,084 of JBBJOB010000012.1, forward strand.
GCGTCAGTCGCGCTCGCCCGCCAGCAGACGGCGGACGAGGTGCAGCGCGACGGTGGTGGAGCGATCGCGCACGTCGGAGCGCGCGCCGGGGAGGGTGACGCGGTGGGTCAGAGCACCGCCGCCGTCCGCCAGGACGGCCGAGAGGCACACGGTGCCCACGGGCTTGTCCTCGGTGCCCCCGGTCGGACCCGCCACCCCGGTCACGCCCACCCCCACGTCGGCGCCGAAGCGGGTGCAAGCCCCCGAAGCCAGCGCCAACGCCACCTCCACCGACACCGCGCCGGACGAGGCGATGAGCCCGGGACCCACACCGGCCAGCGCCACCTTGGCCTCGTTCGCGTACACGACCAGACCGCCGGCCACCACCTCCGAGGACCCCGCCCGCTCGGTCAGCCGTGCGGACAGCAGGCCACCCGTGCACGACTCGGCGACAGCGATCCGCCGCGCGGGCGGGCCGCGCAGCGCGTCGAGGACCAACTCGTCCACCGAGCGTCCGTCGTCGGAGAACAGCGTGTCGGCGTGGCGCTCGCGGACCACCTGCGCCAGCGCGTCGTAGGCCTGCTGGGCCGCGGGGGCGAAGCGGGTGACCACCTCGACCTCGCCCCGGCGCAGGCACGTGGTCACCTCCAGGCGGTCGAGCTCGACGCCCTCAGCGGAGGCCCGGCGCAACGTCGCGGCGATCTCGGACTCGGGGATGCCGAACAGGCGCAGCGTCCGCTGGCGCAGTTCGCCGGCGCCCGCGGTGGCGGCGCGGAAGGCGTCCTTGACCACGGCATCGCCCCACATGGGCTGCAGCTCGCGCGGCGGACCGGGAAGGACCACGACCGTCGGGCCGCCGGGCGAGCCCTCCGGGGGCGGCACGACGAGGCCCGGCGCGGTGCCCACCGGCTCGAGCACCGTCGCCCCCCTGGGAACGAGCGCCTGCTTGGCGTTGCCCGCCCGCACCGCGTCCACGTCCAGGTCCGGGAACCTCGCGGCCAGCGGGCGCAGGATCTCGGCGATGCGCCCCTCCAGGGCCTCGTCGAGCATCAGCGGGCGCTCCTGGAACGCCGCCACGACCTCGGCGGTCAGGTCGTCGGCGGTCGGGCCGAGGCCGCCGCTGGTGATGACCATGTCGACCCCTTGATCAGCGAGGAAGCGCAGCGTGGCCAGGAGCTCCTGCGGGCGATCGGCCACGATCGCGGTCTGCGCGACGTCGACCCCCAGCTCCAGCAGCCGGTCGGCCAGCCACGGCCCGTTGCGATCGCTCACGCGGCCCGTCAGCACCTCGGTGCCCGTGACGAGGATCGCCGCGCGGGCGCTCACGTGCAGTCGGGCGCGCTGGACTCGGGCAGCGGCTGACGCCCCCGGTTAGGGGTCAGCGCGAGCAGGATGCGGTCCTGCGACGAAGGGACGGCGCGCCGCTCGCCGTTGATGATCATCTCCACGGCGTTGTTGCCCAGGATCATGCGAAAGCGCCGCGCCTCGAAGGTGTCCGTCTCGTCGCCGGCGGCCAGCTCCTCACCGCGCACGAGGATGCCGTCGTCGTCGGCCAGGCAGACGTAGACCGGGCCGGTGGCCTCCAGGCGCAGGCGGACCTCCTCGGGCTCCTCCTCCGCGGCCTCGGGCTCCTCCTCGGCCTCCTCGTCGCCCCCCTCCCCGGCTTCGCCCTCGGGCTCCTCCTCGCCGCCGCCGTTGGCGTCCTGCGGCGCGGTGGCCTGCCCGGCGCTCTGGTCGGCCCCCTCGTCGCCCGTGCTGCCCAGCGCCACCAGCGCCGCCACCAGCGCCACGACGACCACGCCCGCGACCAACCCCCGCGGGGGGGCGGTCGGCCTGCGCGCGTAGCGCCCGGTCGTGGCCCGGGTGGGCGCGATGGGCTGTTGCTCGATGTCCGAGAGGTTCTCGAAGCGCAGCTTGTACTCCTCGACCAGCACGCGGGCGTCGAGGCCCAGAGCCTCCGCGTAGGTGCGCAGGAACGTCTTGACGTAGGCGGGGCCCGGCAGCAGCTCCCACTCCTCGTTCTCCAGCGCGCGCAAATACTTGGCGCGGATCTTGGTCTGCGTCTCCAGATCGGTGATGTCCATGCGTGCGCGCATGCGCGCCTCACGCAGGGTGGAGCCGATATCCGCCATTGAGATCAGGAGGGTAGTGCGCGATCCTCCGCGCCGACGGGCTCGGACTCGGGCAGCTCGACCTCGGCCGGCGGCTCGCCCGCACGCTCGCCCAACGCCGCCACCACCCGCTCGACGTCGCTCTCGGCGACCAGCACCTGGCGCGGCTTGGAGCCCTCGTAGCCGGAGATCACGCCGCGGCGCTCGAGCATGTCGATCAGCCGGCCCGCACGGGTGTAGCCCAGGCGCAGACGGCGCTGGAGCATGGAGGTCGACGCGGTCTGCATCTCGGCCACCAGGCGGATGGCGTCGGCCAGGAGCGGGTCCTCGTCGGGGTCGAACTCGCCCGGCGCGTCCTCGCCACCCTCCTGCGCCTCCACCTCTTCGAGCAGCTCCTCGCGCAGCTCCGGCTCACCCTGGCGGCGCCAGAAGTCGGTGAGCTGCTCGATCTGGGCCTCGTCGATGTAGGCGCCCTGGATGCGCTGCAGGCGGCTGGAGCCCACGGGCGAGAAGAGCATGTCGCCCTGGCCCAGCAGCGACTCGGCGCCGTTCTGGTCGAGGATCACCCGCGAGTCGGTCTGCGAGGACACCGCGAAGGCGATCCGCGACGGGACGTTGGCCTTGATCATCCCCGTGATGACGTCCACGCGCGGGGACTGCGTGGCCAGCACCAGGTGGATGCCCACCGCCCGCGCCTTCTGGGCGAGGCGGATGATCGAGTCCTCGACGTCGGCGGGCGCGACCATCATCAGGTCGGCCAGCTCGTCGATGATGCACAGGATGTAGGGCAGCGGCGCGTCGCCGCGCCCGGCGCGGTGGCGGTTGAGCTCGGGCAGGGAGCGCGTCTTGGCCAGCGCCATGGTCGCGTAGCGCGCCTCCATCTCCCTGACCAGGTTCTGCAGCGCGTTGGCCGCCTTGCGCGGGGACGTGATGACCGGCGTGAGCAGGTGGGGGATGGACTCGTAGTGGTTGAGCTCGACCTGCTTGGGGTCCACGAGGACGAGGCGCACCTCGTGTGGCGTGGCGCGCAGCAGGAGACTGGAGAGCATCGCGTTGACCGCGCCCGACTTGCCCGCGCCGGTGGTGCCCGCCACGAGGATGTGGGGCATCTTGGCCAGGTCGGCGCCGATGGCCTTGCCCGCGACGTCCTTGCCCAGCCAGACGGTGAGCGGCGACCATCCCTCCGGGGCCTCCTGGAAGACGTCGCCCAGGTGGACGATGCGCCGGCGCAGGTTGGGGACCTCGATGCCCACGGCGGTCTTGCCGGGGATCGGCGCGAGGATGCGGATGTCGACCGCGGCCAGCGCGTAGGCCAGGTCGTCCTTGAGCTGGGCGACCTTGCTCATCTTGATGCCGGGCGCCAGGCGCAGCTCGTAGCGGGTGATGTGCGGGCCGGCGACCGTGCCCACGATCTTGGCCTCCACGCCGAAGTGCCCCAGCGCCTCGACCAGCGCGGCGGCGGTCTGCTGCTGCACGCGGACGTCGTCCGGCCCGCCCTGGGCCTGCTCGGCGGTGGAACGGGTGAGCACGCGGCGGGGCAGGGGCAGCTTCCACTGGAACGCCGGGTCGTCGGTGACCGTGCCGCGCAGGCGGCCCTGCGGGGTGAGGTCCTCGGCGCGGATGGAGACCGTGGGCGCCTCGTCGGGCGCCGGGGACCCGGGCTCGGCGTCGGCCTCCGCCGCCGACTCGTGCTCCTCCTCGGGCTCGATGTCGTCCGGCGTCAGGGCCGCGCCGTCGCCGAATAGGTCGGGGTAGCGCTCCACGGCGTCCAGGGACGGCGCCTCGACGTGCGTGGCGCGCACGACGGGCTCCAGGTCCTCGGGCTCCGGCGGGCCGAAGGGCTGTGGCCGGGGAGCAGGCGCCCGCTCGGGCTCGTCCTGCGACGGCGCCTCGCCCTCGGGGCGCGGCGTGCGCAGACTCCGGGTGTGGTCGGCGATCGAGGTGCCCGTCGTGCGCACCACGCCCGCGATGGTCGCACCGGTGAGCAGCAGCGCCGCGGCGGTGAGCAGGAACACCGCGAGGATGTGCGCGCCGACCGTGGAGAACAGGCTGCTGGAGGCCCAGAACAGGGCCTCTCCGGTGATTCCGCCGCGCGGGCGGAAGACGGTCGGCTCCCAGAGGCCCACGCGCGCGCCGTCGGGCCCCAGACCCAGCGTCCCCGCCGCGAGGGCGAGGGTCACCCCGGCGAACAGGCACAGGGCGCCGGCGCGCAGGGGCCGTACCGCCGGGAGCACCGGACGCAGCACCAGGAGCGCGCCGGTGGCCACCAGCGCCACGGGCGCGGCCAGGCCGACCACGCCGGCCAGGAGGGCCAGGGCGTCGGCCACCGCCTCCCCCACCGTGCCGCCGTCCCAGCCCAGGTAGAGCGGGAAGGTCAGGAAGACCCCCGCGGCCACCAGGCCGAGGCCGATCAGGTCGACGTGGTGCTGCTCGAGGACGGGCAGCGCTCCACGCAGCCCGGCGCGGCGGGCCCGGGCAGGCGGCTTGCGCTTCCTCGTCTTGGCTGCGCGGGCAGGGGGCATCGCGATCCATGCCCGCTTCGACGTGGCCGCGGCGGCTCCTGCCGGCCAGCGCGCCGGCGCCAGGCGCCGTGGATGCCTCGCGGCCGGGGCTAGCCTCGGGTCGATGGAGGTGCTCAGCGCTCGCGGCCTGGTCAAGGTCCACGGCCGGGGTCGCGCGGCCCGGCGGGTGCTCGACGGAGCCTCGCTGTCGGTGAGCCCCGGCGAGGTCGTCGCGGTGGTCGGCCGCTCGGGATCGGGCAAGTCGACCCTCCTGCACCTGGTCGGCGGGCTGGACCGCGCCGACGCCGGCGAGATCACCCTCGCCGGGGAGCGCGTGGACCGGTTGCGCGAGCGCGACCTGACCCGGTTGCGCGGCCGCGCGGCAGGCTTCGTGTTTCAGTTCTTCCACCTGGTGCCCGAGCTGAGCGGCGCCGAGAACGTCGAGCTGCCCGCGCGGCTGCCGGGGGCGCCCGCGGACGCGCTGCGCCGCGCCCGGGCGCTCGTCCAGCGCCTCGAGCTCGGCCACGTGGCCGACCGCCTCCCCCACGAGCTCTCGGGCGGCGAGCAGCAGCGCTTCGCGGTGGCGCGCGCCCTGGTGCACGACCCACCGGTGATCCTGGCCGACGAGCCCACCGGGAACCTGGATCCGCAGGCCGCGCAGATCGTCCTGGGCCTGCTGCGCGCCGCGGCCGACGAGGGCCGCGCGGTGCTGCTGGTGACCCACGAGGCGGCGGCGACCGCGATCGCCGACCGCGTGGTGCGTCTCCAGGACGGCGTGCTCGTGGCCGACCCGGCGCTGCGGGCCGTCCCGGAGCGCCTGGGCGCATGAGAGCAGCCCTGGCGGACGCGGTGCGGCGCCTGCGCGCCGCACCCGGCCGCGCGGCGCTGGCCGCTGCCGGGATGGTGGCGGCGGCGGCCATGCTGGGCGCCGGGGTGACGGTGAGCTACGGCCTGGCCACGGGCTTCGAGCGCTCAGCGGAGCAGGCCGACCTGCCCGACGTGCTCGCGCGCTTCGGCGACGAGGAGCGCGAGGAGGTCGAGGAGCGCGTGGCGGCGCTGCCCAACCTCGAGCAGCGCACCTACCGCTACGAGGAGACCGGCGTCCCGCTGCGCGCCAACGGCGAGTCCAGCGACGACGGGGTCATCCACGCGGTGCGCGGGGAGCGCCGCGGCTACGCCATCCTCGAGGGCCGCGACGTGACCGCCGACGACCCCGACGGCGCCGTGGTGGAGCGCGGCGTGGCGCAGGAGTGGGGCCTCGAGGTCGGCGACACCATCGGCGTCGGACAGCTCGACTACGAGATCCTGGGCATCGGCGTCTCGCCCGACAACGTGGCCTACCCGCTGGCCTCCACGCTGCGCATCTACGTGTCGGGACCGGCGCTCGAGGAGGCCTTCGACTTCGTCCTACCGGTGAACATGGCCCTGCTGTGGGCCACCGAGCCGCAGCGCACCGATGTCCTTCTCCAGCAGGCGCGCGCGAACAGCTACGGCCTCAGCGACCTGCGCTTCATAACGCGCGAGGGCGTGGAGGTCGCGGTGGGCGAGGCGGCCGGGATCGTCATCGCGCTGCTGGTGGCCTTCTCGATCGTGGCGCTGGCCGCGGCGGGCGCCATGCTGGCCACCGCCTCCCACGCCGACGTGCAGCGCCGGCTGGGCACCATCGGCATCCAGCGCGCGGTGGGCATGGACCGCCGGGCGGTCGCGGTGGGCTTCGCCGCGAGCGGGGCGGTGCTGGCCGCACCCGCCGGGGCGCTCGGCCTGGCCCTGGGAACCCTGGTGGCCGCCGCCCCGACCGGCGCGCTGCTGCTCACGCTCAACGAGCTGCCGCCGGGTGGCGCCCTTGTGGGTCCGCTGCTAATCGCGTGGCTCGTCGTCGTCGCCGCGGTGGCGCTGGCGTCGGGCTGGCCGGCCTGGCGCGCCGCGGGGCGGCCCATCGTCGGCCTGCTGCGCGGCAGCGAGGTGGCCCGCCCGCGCGGCGCCCGCGGGCTGTCGCGCGGGCCGTTCGGCCTTGGCCTGCGCCTGGCCCTGGGGCGCCCGGCCCGCCTGGGCGGCACAGCGCTGGTGCTGGCCGCCTGCACAGGCGTGGTCACGCTGATGCTCGCGCTGGCCTCCCTGCTGGTGGATCTCAGCGACGATCCCGCCTCGCTGGGCAAGCGCTACGAGCTGACCGCCCAGCTCGATGCCGACCGTGCGGGCGACGTGCGCGCGCTGCCCGGCGTGGAGGCCGCCGCGCCGCGCTACGAGCTCGACGCCACCGCCTCGTTCCAGCTCGGCCAGCCCGTGCGGCTGATCGGCTTCGAGGGCGACCACGTGCCCTTCGAGGCCCCGCCCCTGGCCGACGGGCGGCGGCTTGACCCCGACGCCGACGGCCTCCCGGAGGCCGAGGTCGGCGTGGGCCTGGCCGAGGCCCTGGGCCTCTCCCCGGGAAGCACGCTCGCCGTGCAGCTCCCCGACGGCGTCGAGGAGCGCTTCCGCGTCGTCGGCGTGGTACGCGCCCTGGACAACGACGGTCGGCTCGCCTACGTGCCCGCCGACACGGTCTCCCAGGCCGCCGACGAGTCAGCCATCGCGGTCAAGCTGGCCGATGGGGCGTCACAGGCAGCCGTTCAGGCCGGCCTGATCGACCTGGGCGCCGCCGACGCCGGCGAGGCCGAGGCCGCCACCACGGACGACGCCGCCTTCCTGGCCACCCTGGCCGGGCTGCTGCGCGCCGTCGCCCTGGTCAACGGCCTGGTCTGCCTCTACGCGCTCATGCAGGCCCTGGCTCTCACCGCACGCGAGCGCCGCGGCACCATCGCGGTGCTGCGCGCCACCGGCGCCGGGCGCGGCCACATCGCGCTGCTGCTGGGCGGGGTGGTGGCCGCGGCCACGGTCCCCGCCGTCGTGGTCGGCCTGGCCCTTCAGCGTTGGGTGCTCGGCCCGGCCACCGCCGACCTCGCGGCCGGCTACGCCGACCTTCAGCTCACCGCGGCGGGCGCCCAGGCCGCCGGGGTGGCCGTGGGTGTGGCCCTCCTCGCCGCCTTCGCATCGTGGTGGGTGGCCCGTCGCGCGACCCGCGAGCCAGTCGTGGCGGGGCTGCGGGAGGAGTGAGATGAGCGCCAACGCGCCAACACCAGAGCGCGTGGCGCTTTATCGGCCTATATGGCCACTAAAGCGCCAAGCGCCCTCCCCCGGGCCCGCGGGAGGCCGCGGCCGAGGCCTCGCCGCACTCCTTCTCACCCTCATTGCTGCCGTTCTCCTGGGCGCATGCGGCGGCACCGAGGAGACCGCCACGCAAGGCGGCTCGACGATCAACGCCACCCTCACCGACCAGGACAACGACGGCCTCCCCGAGCCCGGCCCCGGCGAGCCGCTCCTCGACCGCACCGAGATCGCGCCCGCGGCGCCACTCCAGAGCGAGATCGCGCGCATCGGCATCCTCAACGACCCGCAGATCCGTGACGAGGAGTCCCCGGCTCGTGTGGGGTTCCTCGACCGCCTCGGCGCGCCGTTCACCACCACGTTCCGCCCACAGGAGGCGCTGAGCACGCAGGTCTTCGCCGCCGGGGTCGACGCGATCGCCGCGCAGGAGCCCGAAGCCGTCCTGCTCCCCGGCGACCTGGCCGACAACGCCCAGCGCAACGAGCTGGAGTGGGCCGCCGCCGTCCTCAACGGCCAGCGGGTCGACCCCGACAGCGGCGACCCCGGCTACGACGGCGTGCAGCGCGCCGACAACCCCGACCCCTTCTACTACCGCCCCGGCGTGGACGCCCCCCAACAGCCAGGGCTGCTCTCCGACGCCCAGCAGCCCTTCACGCCCCGGGGCCTGGGCGTGCCGTGGCTCCCCGTGCTGGGCAATCACGACATCCTCGTCCAGGGCGAGGTCCCTCCCACGCCCGAGCTCCAGGCCCTCGCCACGGGCGACGAGGCCGTCGAGCGCCTGGACGAGGAGCGTCTGGAGCGCCTCGACGTCCCGCCCGACTCCGCGCTGGCCCCCCAGCTCGTCCAGAACCTCCTCGCCGGCGGGCGGCTCCCCGGCGACACGCGCACGGTCCCCGCCGACCCGGCCCGCAGGCTCGCCGCCCCGCAGGAGGCCGCTGACCTCCTGCGCGACGCCGCGGCAACCTCGGGTGCCGAGCTGCGCGACCGCACGGGCGCGCCCGACCGCCTCGACTACACGGCCGACATCGGCCCCCGCGTGCGCCTGATCGCCCTGGACGTCGTGAACCGCCAGGGCGTGTCGCGTGGCGTCGTCGCCCCCGATCAGCGCGCCTGGCTGGCCGAGCAGCTCGAGGCAGCAGGCAATCGTTGGGTGATGGTCGCCACGCACCAGCCGCTGGACTCCAGCGTCGGGGGGCCGGAGGTCCTGGAGTTGCTGGACGCCCATCCCCGCACGCTGGCCGTCGTGAACGGCCACACCCACTCCAACGAGATCACTCCGCGCGACGACTACTGGGTCCTCTCCACCGCCTCCCTGACCGACTGGCCGCTGCAGGGACGCATGCTGCGCGTGCTGGAGACCCGTGGCGGCGGCGCCGCGATCGAGACCTGGGTGGTCGACGTCGAGGGCGGCGACCTGGCCGGCCAGGCCCGCGAGTTGGCCCACCTCGACGCCCAGGGCGGGCGGCCCGACGGCGACCGCGGCGGCCGCCAGGACCGCAACGTGCGCTTGTTCGTCAGGTGACGTCGCCCGGAGGTCGACGCTTGCGGCGACCGAAGGGCGAAACCCGATCTCCGGAGGTCGACGCTTGCGGCGACCGAAGGGCGAAACCCGATCTCCG
>JBBJOB010000173.1:0-4852 GCA_037721455.1 Solirubrobacteraceae bacterium
CACGTGCTTACAGGGACGACCACTGATGGCCGCGTGGCTGTGGCTGACCGCGGCCCTGCCCGCGGCCGCGGCGGCGCTGGTCGCGCTCGCGCCGCGCGCCGCCGTCCGACCCCTCGCGGTGGCCGGCGCCGCACTTTCCTCACTCCCCGCGGTGGTGCTGCTGGTCGGCGCGGCCGGCGGCGAGCGAGCGGTCACCAGCGTGCGCTGGCTGGACGACGGAGCACTCGCGCTCGGGCTGCGCCTCGATGGCCTTTCGGCGGCCATGGCCGCGACCGTGGCGCTCGCCGGGTTGGCCGTCGTCGTCTACTCGACCGGATACTTCGCGGAGCACCCGCGTGCCCGCTCCGCGCTCGCGGGGATCCTGGCCTTCCTCGCCGCCATGCAGGGGCTCGTCCTGGCCGACGGGCTGCTCACGCTGCTGGTCTTCTGGGAGGTCGTGGGCGCGCTGTCCGCACGGCTCATCGCCTTCAGCCGCGACGACGACGCCGCGCCGGCCGGCGCGGTGCGGGCCTTCCTGACCACGCGGGCGGCCGACGTCGGCCTGTACCTCGCGGTGCTGGCGCTGTTCGCCGCCACGGGCAGCCTCGCCTTCGAGCAGGAGCGCCCGGAGGGGGCGCTGGGGGCGCTGGTCGGCCTCGGCCTCGTGCTGGCGGCCATGGGCAAGAGCGCCCAGGCGCCGCTGCAGACGTGGCTGAGCGGCGCGATGGCGGGGCCGACCCCGGTGTCGGCGCTGCTGCACTCGGCCACGATGGTCGCGGCCGGCGTGTACCTGCTGGTGCGCAGCGAGACACTGCTGGCCGGCTGGCCGCTGGAGATCGCCGGCTGGGTGGGCGGGCTGACCGCCGTGACCGGCGCCGCGATCGCCCTGGCCCAGGACGACCTCAAGCGCGTGCTGGCCGGCTCGACCTCCAGCCAGCTCGGACTGATGTTCGTCGGCGCTGCGGTGGGCGGACCGGCGGTGGCTGTCTTCCATCTCATAGCCCACGCGGCGGGCAAGGCCTGCCTGTTCCTCGCCGCGGGCCTCTTCCAGCACGAGCGGGGGACGACGGCGCTGAACGGCCTAGGCGGCGCGGGTCGCGAGGACCGCGTGACGATGGCCGCGTTCGTCGTCGGCGCCGCCTCGATCGCCGCCGTCCCGCCGCTGGCGGCGTTCTGGAGCAAGGAGTCGATCCTGGTCGCCGCCGAGGGTCACGTCGCCTGGCTCGTGCTGGCCCTTATCGCCTCGGCGGGCAGCGCCGCGTACCTGCTGCGCCCCGCGCTCGTACTGTGGCGGGGGCCGCGCTCACCTGCCGCCGCGGCCCCGCGCTCATCATCCGGCCGCCCCGCCATGCTCGCCGGAGCCGGCGCGCTCGCCGCGCTCTCGCTCGTGCTCGGCGCGATCGGCGGGCCGCTCGCCGACTTGCTGGGCGCGCCCGCGCCCGAGGCCTCGCTCCTCACCGGCCTCCTCTCGCTGGCCATGCTCGCCCTCGGCCTCGGCGCCGTGCTGGCCGCCCCCCGCGTGCCGGCGGTCCTGCGCGACGCCGCCGCGCGGCAGCTCTACACCGACGAGGCCCTCCGACGCCTCGTGCAGCGTCCTGTCCTCGCGCTGGCCGCGGCGGCCGACACCGGCGACCGGCGCGCCCTGGACGCTGCCGTCGACGGCGCGGCGCGCGGCGGCCTGGCCCTCGCCCGCGCGAGCGACATGGTCGAGCGCCGTGGCATCGACGCGCTGGTCGACGGGCTCGCGCGCGCCACCGGGCGCGGCGGGGGCCTCCTGCGCCGCCTGCAGACCGGCCGCACGTACGAGTACCTGCGCGACACGATGCTCGGGGCGACTGCCGTGGCCTTCATCCTCGTCCTCACGGCGCTGGTCTAGGGGCCACTAGCCGTGCCCTGGCTGAGCATCGCCGTCGCCGTCCCGCTCCTGGGCGCCGCCCTGGCCGCGCTCCTGCCCGCCCGGCTGACCGCCGCGCCGCGTGCGATCGCCCTGGGCTGCGCCGCCGTGTCCACGCTGGCCATCGCGGCGACCTGGATCCGCTTCGACGGCGGCGCCGGCATGCAGCTCGTCGAGGAGGTGGAGTGGATCCCCACCCTTGGCGTCGCGTGGCGACTGGGCGTCGACGGCATGTCGCTGGCTATGGCGGCGCTCACCGTGGTCCTGTTCGCGGTGACCATCGCCTACGGCGTGGGTCCGCGCCCGATGACCCGCGCCGCGGCGGCCCTGCTGCTGCTGCTGGAGGGCGCGTGCCTGGCCTTCTTCCTGGCCCAGGACTTCATCCTCTTCTACATCGCCTTCGACCTGACGCTCGTGGCCATGTACTTCCTCATCGCGCTGTGGGGGGAGTCCAACCGCCGCTACGCCGCGCTCAAGTTCTTCCTCTACACGCTGATCGGCTCGCTGCCGGTCCTGCTGGGGATCATCGCCCTCTTCCTGTCCAGCGAGCCCAACACGTTCGACATGACCGTGCTGGCCGCCGACCCGGCGGTGCGCGGCGCGGGCACCGGTGCCACGCTGATCTGGCTGGCCTTCTTCGTCGGCTTCGCCATCAAGACGCCGATCGTCCCCTTCCACACCTGGCTGCCCGCGGCGCACGTCGAGGCCCCCACCGCCGGCTCGGTGCTGCTGGCCGGCGTGCTGCTCAAGCTGGGCACCTACGGCCTCGTGCGCGTGAACCTCCAGATGCTGCCCGAGGCCTTCGCGCGCTACGCGCTCCCGGTCGCGCTGCTGGGCCTGCTCAGCGTGGTGTTCGGCGCCCTCGTCGCCCTGGCCCAGCGCGACCTCAAGCGTCTGGTGGCCTACACGTCGATCAACCACATGGGCTACGTCGTCATCGGCGTGGCGGCTGCGGCGGCCGCCGGAGGAGCGAGCCGCGCGCGCGAGCTGGCCATCGACGGCGCGGTGTTCCAGATGGTCGCCCACGGCGTGGTCACCGCCGCGCTGTTCTTCTTGGCCGGCTTCATCGCCGGCCGGGCGCACACCCGCGACCTCGACGAGCTCTCGGGGCTCATGCGCCCGATGCCCGTCTACGGCACGCTGGCCGCCCTGGCCTTCTTCGCCTCGCTGGGCCTGCCCGGGCTGGCGCAGTTCCCGGGTGAGCTGCAGATCTTCCTGGGCACGTTCGAGGTCTGGCCCGCCGTGGCGGCGCTCGCGGTGCTGGGCATCGTGGTCACCGCGGCGCTGTTCCTGCTGGCCCTTCAGCGTGCGTTCCTGGGGGAGACTGGCGAGCGCTGGGTTCGCCTACCTGATCTTCACGCGCGCGAGCTGGTCGCGCTCGTGCCGCTCATCGTCCTCACGGTCGCGCTGGGCGTCTACCCGCCGCTGGTGCTCGACCTGATCGACAGCAGCGCCTGGCTCGCGGGAGCGGGACCGTGAGGTCCGCGGAAGCCCAGCGGATGCTGGCCGAGACGAAGGCCATGGAGGAGCGGATGCTCGCCGAGCTCCCCTGGCTGGCGCCCATCGGCGCCCTGGTCCTGGCCGCCGTGATCGGCGTCGTGCTGGCGCTCGCGCTTCCGCGAGGGCGCCAGGGGCTGGCCGGGGCCTGGGTGGCGGGCAGCCACCTGGCCGCCGCGGCGCTGGCCGCCGCGGTATGGCTGGATCGTGGCCTGATGCGCGTGATGGAGGGCACCGTGGTCGTGGACGGCCTGGCGCTGGCCACCACCGGCCTACTCGGCGTGGCCGGCGCGGTGTGCGTCGCCATGGCGCGACCGGTCGTCGCCGGCACCGACCGCGAGGGCGAGTTCTACGCCGTGCTGGCCGCGACCACCCTGGCCGCCGCCGTGCTGGCCCACGCCGCCGACGTGGCGCTGATCGCCATCGCGCTGGGCCTGCTCAGCCTGGGCTCCTTCATCCTCACCGGCTACCTGCGCGGCGCGCGGCGGGCCAACGAGGCCTCGCTGAAGTACTACATCTACGGCACCGTGGCCGGGGCCACCATGGTCTACGGCTTCTCGTGGTGGTTCGGGCTGGCCGGCGGCACCGGCCTGCGCACCATCGGCGAGGGGCTCGCGCAGGCCCCGACCGGCGCCGTGGTGGCCTCCACCGCGCTGGTGGTCGTCGGGCTGGGCTACAAGGCCGCGCTGGTGCCCTTCCACTTCTGGACGCCCGACGTCTACGACGGCGCCCCGGTGCCCGTGGCCGCCTACCTGTCCGTCCTGCCCAAGATCGCCGGGCTGGTGGCGCTCGCGCGGGTGCTGCCGGCCGCGTTGCCCGGCGACCTCGTCGGCTGGACGACGGCTATGGCGGTCGTGGCGGCGATCACGATGACGGTCGGCACCCTGGCCGCCATACCGCAGACCAGCGTGGTGCGCCTGCTGGCCTACTCCTCCATCGCGCAGTCGGGCTTCTTGCTCATGGGTGTCGCCGCGCTCGAGGGCTCCGATCGCGCCCTCCCGGCGCTGCTCTTCTACGCCTTCGCCTACGCCGCGGCCAACCTCGCCGCCTTCGCCGTGGTGCTGGCCGTCCAGCGCGCGCGCGGCTCGGTCGACGTCAGCGCCTTCGCCGGCCTGGGGCGCTCGCACCCGTGGTGGACCGCCGCGCTGGTCCTCTCCCTGCTCAGCCTCTTCGGCCTCCCGCCGCTGGCCGGGTTCGTCGCCAAGCTCGAGGTCTTCAGCGCCGCCATCGACGCCGGCCAGGCGTGGCTCGCGGTGGTCGGCATCGCGATGACGGTCGTCTCGCTGTACCCCTACCTGCGGGTGATCGCGCCCGCCGTGCTCGCACCCGCCGGCGAGCCCGCCCGACCGCCGCGCACGCCCCGCCCAGGCTTCGCCCTGGCCGCTGCGCTGGGCGTCAGCGCCGTGGCCACCGTGGTCGTGGGCATCGGCGCCGAGCCCTTCCTCAGCCTCGCCGAGGAGGCGCGGGCGATGCGCTGAGCCG
>JBBJOB010000013.1:0-17317 GCA_037721455.1 Solirubrobacteraceae bacterium
CTCTCAAGTTCGGACCAAGAACGGCTTTCGCCTCCGGTCCTCTCAAGTTCGGACCAAGAACGGCTTTCGCCTCCGGTCCTCTCAAGTTCGGACCTCCGGCGACGTTAGTTAGACGGCCGGCGGGCGCTCGACGTCGCGGTGGGCAACCTCCACGAAGAGGTCCTCGCGCACGCGGAAGCGCCTGCCCAGGCGCTCGACGATGGCCACCGAGCGGTGGCGCCCGCCCGTGCAGCCGATCGCGACCATGAGGTGGGCCTTGCCCTCCTCGACGTACTGGGGCAGGAGGTAGTCCAGCAGGGGCTCGAGGCGCTCGAGGAAGGCCTCCAGTCGCCCGTCGCGCCCGACGTAGTCGACCACCCGCTGGTCGAAGCCCGTCAGCGGGCGCAGCGCGGGCTCCCAGTGGGGGTTGGACAGGAAGCGCACGTCGAGGGTGAGGTCGGCGTCGCGCGGCGGGCCGTGCTTGAAGCCGAAGCTCTGGAAGGTCACGGCCAGGCGCGAGGTGGGCTGCTGGCGGGGCAGCAGCTCGTCGGCGATGCGCCGGCGCAGCGTGGAGGCCTTCAGGCCGCTGGTGTCGATGACCAGGTCGGCGGCGGCGCGCAGCGGCTCCAGCAGCGCACGCTCCTCGGCGATGCCGGCCGCGACCGCACCGTGGGGCGCCAGCGGGTGGCGGCGGCGGGTCTCCTGATAGCGCGTGAGCAGGGTCTGCTCGTCGGCGTCCAGGAAGAGGACGTGGTGGCGCGGGCCGGCCGCGCGAAGGTCGCCCAGCACCGCACGCAGCGGCTCGAAGAAGTCCCCCCCGCGCACGTCGCAGACCACCGCGGCGCGCTCGACCTTCGACCCCTCGTGGACGAACAGCGCGACGAGCTGGCCGATCATCTCGGGCGGCAGGTTGTCCACGCAGAAGTAGCCGGCGTCCTCGAAGACGTTCATCGCCGTGGACTTGCCCGCCCCCGAGTAGCCGGTGATGACCACGAGATCCTGCAGCCGGGAGACCGGCAGGGCCTGGAACTCCTGGGTCGTCGAGGCCATCACGCTGCAGTCTGCCCTTCAGGCCCCGGTCTTGTGCAGGCGGCCGTGCAACTCGCGTGCGACCTTGGGCGGCAGGCCGCGCACGCCCTCCAGCTCCTCACGGCTGGCCGCCAGCACGGCGTCAGGCGAGCCGAAGTGGTTGAGCAGCGCGCGCTTGCGGGCCGGGCCGACGCCGGGGAGCTCGTCGAGCACCGAGGTGGTC
Organism: Solirubrobacteraceae bacterium; assembly: GCA_037721455.1. Lineage (GTDB taxonomy): Bacteria > Actinomycetota > Thermoleophilia > Solirubrobacterales > Solirubrobacteraceae > Siliceabacter. The sequence goes on from JBBJOB010000013.1 coordinate 1,232, forward strand.
AGCTCGCGGTCGCGGCGGGAGCGGTGGTGGGTGATCGCGAAGCGGTGGGCCTCATCGCGCACGCGCTGCAGGAGCTGGAGGGCCGGCGTCTCGTGGGCGAGCACCACCGGCGCGGGCCGGCCGGGCTGGAAGACCTCCTCGACGCGCTTGGCCAGCGAGACCACCGCGACCCCACGGTCGCGGAAGCCCTGAAGCGCCCGCACGCCGGAGGCGAGCTGTCCGCGCCCGCCGTCGATCACGATCAGCGAGGGCAGCGTGGCGAAGCTCTCGTTGCGCTGGGGGTCGTGGGGCGAGAGGTCCTGCTGGCGCTCCCAGGCGGCCAGCCGGCGGCCCAGCACCTCCTCCATGGCGGCGAAGTCGTCGGGCACCCCCTCCTCGAGGCTGCGCACCGTGAAGCGCCGGTAGTCGCTCTTCTTGGGCGCGCCGCCCTCGAAGACCACCATCGACGCGGTGGTGTTGGTCCCCATCAGGTTGGAGATGTCGAAGCACTCGATGCGTACGGGGAGCTGGTCGAGGCCCAGCGCCTCCTGCAGGGCGTCCAGAGCCTCGACGCGCTGCTGGCGACCGCGCTCGACCTTCAGGCGCTCCTGGTCGAGGGCCAGCTTCGCGTTGCGCTCCGCCAGGTCGAGGATGCGCTTCTTGTCGCCCCGCTCGGCTGCGCGCAGCTCCACGCGGCCTTCGCGGCGCAGGGTCAGCGCCTCGGCCAGCGCCTCGCGGTCGGGCAGCGCGCCCTGCACCACGATCTGCGCGGGGATCGCCGTCGCGCCCGAGTAGTACTGCAGGAGGAACTGCTGGGCGACCTCGCCGACGTCATCGCCGCCCTCGTTGGCCAGGTAGAAGGACTGGCGGTCGCTGAGGATGCCGTCGCGCACCTGGAAGACCTGGGCGTTGGCGTCGGTTCCCTCGACAGCCACCGCGACGGCGTCCAGCGACCCCACCGCCGCGTTGGCCACGCGCTGGCGCTCCATCAGGCTCTGCACCGAGCGCAGGCGGTTGCGCTCCAGCGCGGCCTGCTCGAAGTCCTGGGTCGCGGCGGCGGCGCGCATGCGCTCCTCCAGGTCCTCCCCGATCTCGCGCAGGCGCCCGTTGAGGAAGGCGATCACGCCGTGGATGGACCGGCGGTACTCCTCCTTGGAGACGTAGTCCACACAGGGCGCCCCGCAGCGCTTGATGTAGTAGTCCAGGCAGGGCGAGCCGCTGCGCCGACCGGGCTCGGCGCCGTTGCACGAGCGGAACAGGAAGATCTTGCCCAGCATCTCCAGCGTGCTGCGCACGCGCTTGGCGTTGGAGTAGGGGCCGAAGTACATCCGGTTGCGCCGGTGGCGCTCGCGCGTGAAGTAGACGCGCGGGAAGTCCTCGTCCATCGAGATCGCGATGTACGGATAGGACTTGTCGTCGCGCAGGCGGATGTTGAAGCGCGGCTGGTACTGCTTGATGAAGTTCTGCTCGGCCAGGAAGGCCTCGGACTCGCTGCCCACGAGCAGGAACTCGATGTGGTCGACGAGGTCGCGCAGCTCGACGTCGCCGCGCATGACCGAGGTGGAGAAGTGGCCCGCGACGCGCTTGCGGATCGACTTGGCCTTGCCGACGTAGATGACCTTCCCCCGCTCGTCGCGGAAGAGGTAGACGCCCGGGCCGTCGGGGAGGGTGCGCCGCTGGTCGGCCAGGCGTGGCTTGGGCTTGGGCTCGGACGCCGCGCTCACGGGCCGAGGATAGGTCCGCTCCGGGCGCGGGGTACCTCACGCGACCGGCTGCTCAGGCGGCAGCAGCGTCAGCGCATCGACGTGCCGCGGGCGGACGACCGAGAGGTGGCGATGGTCAAGGGTGGCGACCTCGGCGATGCCCAGGCGCTCGGCTGTGGCCACCACAGACGCATCGACGGTGCCGAGCGGCAGATCGCGATAGCGCCACACGAGCTCCGCGATGCGCTCCCAGTCGGCCGGTTCGACGGGATCGACAAGGAAGCGACCGGCCGACAGGTCGCCTAGGAACGCGATCTCAGGCGCCGGGCCCTGACGAGAGCCGATCAGGTATGCGACCTCGGCGATGACGAGATGAGGCACGACGAGCGAGCCGGGATGCTCGACGAGCAGTCGGAGGCAGGCCTCGTGGTCGGTCTCGCGCACATCGACGTAGGCCACCAGCGGCCCGGAGTCGACGATCAACGCCCGCGGCCCCACTCCTCGGCCAGGATCTCCTCGATCCGGTGCGCCAGATCTGTCTCGCCGCTGTCCATGGCGCCCGCCGCGAGGAAGCGGCGAGGCGGGCGGTTCGGGTCGTCGGCGTCGAGATGTGCGGCGACCGCCTCGCGCGTCAGCTCCGAGATCGTCATGCCCCGACGCTTTGCCTCGTGACGCAACTGGGCGTCCAGCTCGTCGGGCAGCTTGATCGTCGTGCGCTTCATGGTATGCCAGCATACCCGCCCTTCATCGCACGAGGCGAACCTCGAGGCCGCCGTCCGCCGGCACCACGCCCGCGCCGCCGAGGAGGCCGAGGATGCGCGCGACGTAGCCGCGGGTCTCGGGGTAGGGCGGGATGCAGCCGCAACGCTGGACGGGCGCGGGGCCGGCGTTGTAGGCGGCCAGCGCGAGCGGGACGGAGCCGAACTGACGTAGGAGGTCGCGCATGAGGCGGGCCTGGGCGTCGATCGCGGCCTCAGGGTCGAAGGGGTTGCGCAGGCCGTACTGGCGTGCGGTGCCCGGCATGAACTGGGCGATGCCCTGGGCCCCGGCGGGCGAGCGCGCATAGGGGTTGAAGTTGCTCTCGGCCTGGATCTGCGCTGCGAGCAGCGCGGCGGAGACGCTGTAGCGCTGCGCCGCGCGGCGCAGCGCGGGCCGGAAGCGCGCGGGCACGTAGCTGGGCACGCCCGAAGCCGCGCCACGAGAGCCCGAGCTCCCCGAGCTGTCGCTGCTGCCGCGAGAGCCGGACCCGCCACCCCCTCCCCCGCTTCCGGCTCCGCCGTAGCCGACCGATCGCGTGCCCGCGTTGAGCGCATAGCCGAAGTGCCACGGCTCCCAGGAATACCGCTTGACGAAATGAAATCTCCTGCTGTTCGCCGCCAACCAGCCGTAGGCGCTGGTCGGGCCGAGGTCGAGCTCGGTGCCCAGGCGGTGCAGCGAGGTCCCGGGCCGTGCCACCCACTTGGGATCGGGCCGCCGGGCGAAGAGGGCGGCCTGCTCGGCGTTGCTGCGGAAGGCGCTGGTGACGACGAGCCGGTGGCCGGCCCGGCGCGCGGCGGCCTCCATGCGGTCGAATGCGGCGGCCACGTCGGGGCGCATCCGCTTGCCCTGCCTGGTGGCGAAGGGACCGGCGTACTCACCCGCGCCCGGCGGGCCGCCGAGCGAGAGCATCTGCGGGGGCGCCAGCTCGGCCTCGGCCTGAGCGCCCGCCGCCACACGGACGGCGTCGACGGTCACCGGGTCGCGCACGGTGACCCGGATGCGCACGGGCGCGAACGTGCTCCCGTCGGGAAACGCGACCTCGACGCTGGTCGCTCCGTTGCGCCGTGCGGTGGCCAGCGCCGCCTCACGGCCGCGGCGCAGGTACTCGGCCCGCTCGACGTGCGCGGGGTTCGGCCGCCCCGCCACGACGGCCGGCTCGAACAGGCCGCCGTAGGCACCGTGCATCGCCCGTGCGCCGGCCAGCGCGGCGAGGTCCGCCGCGCCCTGCTGGTCGCCCTGGAGGCCCAGCCCGCGAGCAACCCCACCGAGGACGAACGCGCCCAGGAGCACCGCGATGAGCAGGCCGAGCACCAGGATTGCGGCCTGCCCGCCTTCGCCGCGCAGGGCTCCGCACGCGCCCGGGCACCAACCGGCGCAGGGACGCGGCCGCCCACCCCTCACACCAGACCCTCCAGCGCGGTGGCCAGGGCGACGCGGGTGGGCGGCGGCACCGCAAGTCCCGCTGCGGCGAGGGCGCGGGCCGCACCCGGGTCAGGAGCGGGCAGGCAGTGTGCGTCGAGCCCCTCGTCGGCGAGGCCGGCGAGGGCGACGGCGCAGACCGGGTCGGCGGGCGTGCCAGCGACGAGGACGCGGTCGGTGTCGTGGAGGAGCGGTGTGAGCGCGGCCGGCCGCGGGCCGGCCAGCACGTGCACGACGGGCCCGCGGGCGACCGCGGCGGCTCGGCGGGCGGCCAGTGCGGCCGTGTCGGGATCGGGCGGCAGGAGCGCCAACGCGAGCGGGCCCGCGGCCTGGGCCTGGAGCTCGCGTGCCGCCAGGGCCGACTGCAACCGCCGGGCCGCGGGGCGCACGGGAGCGCACGGTCGACGCGACGACAGCACGGTCGCCGGCCAGATGCAGACCAGGCCCGACCGCGCCGGCGAGCCGCGAAGCAGAGCAAGCGCAACGACGGTGCCCAGCGCCGCCGCGTCGCTCGGACGGCATAGGACCCCGACGCAGGAGTCGCCAGGCACGAAGGATCCCCCACTCTCAGCGGGGGCGATCCTTCGAGCATCGCGGGGACGGGGCACCTGCTCGGCCGGTGGCCCGCGCCGCAGCAACGAGGCCCCGACCGACCGCGACCTCCTCGGCGCGCGAGGTGCCGCGTCGTGCGGCCGCGCGGGGGCGGTGGCGTCGCCGTGCGCAGGCGCGACGAAGACCCGAACGAGCCGGTCGAGACCGCCGCTCATCGCGGCGCGGGACCGGCGTCGGCGGTGGCCGTCGTCGCCAGTGCGTCGGCGAGGCGGCGGACAGGGAGGGGTGGGGCGACGCGAACCCGCACGACGCGGCCGCGGACGCGCACCTCCACGCGTTTGCGTGACCAACCGGGCAGAGCGTCGCGTGCGGCCTGCGCGGGGTCGTCGCCTTGCAGCACGGCCACGGCGCCCACCTGCGCGGCGTGACCGGCCAGCTCCCGGGCGGCGCCTGCGGCCAGCAACGAGCCCACCGCGAGCACCACGGCGACGACGAGCGGGAACCAGGCCAGGAGCTCCACCGTGGCCTGGCCGTCCTGGCGCTCCATCATCCATCCTGGTCGCGCAGGTGGGCGCGGGCGGTCGCCGTGCCCAGGCCGACCCCCGAGACCACCGTGGGGATGCGCACGCGCACGACGACCCCGTCGTCCTCGGCGAGAACCCGCAGGCCCTGCTCCAGGCGCGGCGGCAGCGCGCGGCGGGCGGCGGCCTGCCGGTCGGCCCCGATGGCCTCCGCGCGCGCCGCCGCGCGCGCCGCGCCGCCGGCCATCCAGATCGCCTGGCCGGCCACGACGGCCTGCCAGGCGATCGCAGCGACGATGGCCACGAGAGGGAGGATGGCCACTGTCTCGACGGCCGCCTGGCCGCGCTGATCCCGGAACCCGGACATGACGCGAGGCTCCCGCGAACCGTGTCACGCAACCACACCCGCAGGTGACAAAAGGGACGCGGAACGCGCGCTGGAGACGCAGGAGAAGGGCGCGTCGGAGCGGCCGCTACCGCTAGATCGCGTACTCGCGCCAGTGGCGCCAGACGAGCACGAGCGTCCACACGCACGCGCCGACGAGCGCGAACCAGATGAGCGTGGTGGGGCCTGTGGAGAGCAGCAGGCTCGACGCGGCCAGCGTCACGAGGATCACCGCGACCGCCCCGTAGAGCATGGCGCGATGCTGGTCGCCCAGCCCGAAGATCTCCGCCCGATAGCGGCTGTACAGCCGGGCGCCGAAGAGGCCGATCAGCGCCATGAAGGCCGCGCCGAGCAGTCCCTCGATGATGCCGGCCGTCGTTCCGCCGCCGGGCACGAGCCAGACCACGAGGGCCAGGCCGACGACGATGGCGATGTTCCGGGCGGTCACCGCGCTCACGCCGCACAGCCTAGTGGTCCCCAGAACACGTGCGGCTGCCACCGGGACGGTGCCCGGCGACGGCGCCCGCTGGTGCCGCCTGGCGCCCGGCCGCCCGCTACACGTACGCGCGCTCGGGCGCCACGACCTCGGGTACGGCCTCCTCGACCGCCGCCGGCTCGGGCGCGAAGCGGTAGCCCACGCCGAAGTGCGTGTGGATGTAGCGCCAGGTGGGCGAGGCCTTCTCGAGCTTCTGGCGCAGCTTGCGCACGAACACGTCGACCGAGCGATCGCCGCGGGCCATCGCGTAGCCCCACACGCGCTGATAGACCTCCTCGCGCTCCAGCACCCGGCCCTCGGCGTCGGCCAGCAGGGCGAGCAGCTCGAACTCGCGCCGCGTCAGCTCGCACGTGCGCCCGGCGGCGAAGGCCTGGAACTGGTCGGAGCGCACCTCCAGCTCCCCCGTGAGCATCGGGCTGCGCGCGGCCGGGGCCTCGGTGCGCCGGCGGCGACGCAGCACCGCCTCCACCCGCGCGATGAGCTCCTCGGGGTGGCAGGGCTTGGTGACCCAGTCATCGGCGCCCATGCGCAGGCCGCGGACCCGCTGGGCAACGGTGGAGCGCCCCGTGCACACGACGATGCCCAGGCCGGGCAGCGTGCCGGTCAGGCGCTCCAGGTAGTCCCAGCCACCTGGGCCCAGGATGCCCAGGTCGACCACGAGCGCGCCCAGGCGCATGGTGACCAGGTCGCGCTCGGGCACGGCGGCACCCAGGACCCGGTGCTCCCAGCCCAGGCGGTCCAGTCGCCGCGTCAGGACCTGCAGGTGGCCCGAGTCGTTGTCTATGACGGCGAGGCGCGGAAAGGGCTCGCCGCTCGTGGCGGGCCGGCGCTCGATCTCAGCGCCGGCCAGGGGGTTCTCGGTCATGTCGATAAGCACTCTAGTTCCACGTACCGACGGAAGGCACCCCGGGTGACGGCCGGTTCACCGGTTCTTCACAACGCGAACCCCGCTAGGAGCGGGATTCCGGGGCATCAGCCGGCGGCCGGAGGCGGCGTGGAGGAGTCCGAGAACTCCCGGAACAGGCCGCTCACCACGAAGGCGACCTGCTCACCGATGTCCACCGCGTTGTCGCCGATGCGCTCGAAGGCGCGGGCCATCATGGTCACGGTCATGGCCCACTCTCGCACGTCGGGGTCGTCCCCGATGTCGACGGCGTCGCGGAAGATCTCGCGGTTCAGCCGGTTGATCTCCCGGTCCTGCAGGACGAGGTCCTCTGCCAGCGTCGCGTCGCGCATGACGAAGGCCTGCTTGCTCTGGATGACCTCGGCGCGGGCGAGACGGCCCATCTGGATGAGTTTGGCCAGCAGCTCCGGGTGGCGGGGCGGCTCGTGGCCGGCCAGCGGGAGCAGCTTGGCAACGTTCACGCACTGGTCGCCCATGCGCTCGATGTGCTTGATCGTGTGCAGCAGAGCGGCGATCACCCGCAGGTCACCCGCCACCGGGGACTGCAGGGCCAGCATGGACAGGATGTGCTGATGGACCTCGAGATAGCGCCCGTCGATGCGGTCGTCGTCGCCGATGACCCACTGGGCCAGCTCGATGTCCTGCTGCTCGGCCGCCTCGACCACCCGGTCGATCTGGGTCACGACCAGGTCGAGCCCCTCGAGGGTCCGGGCCTCCAGACCGGCGAGCTCCTCGCGGTACTGCGCGCGGGTGACGTGTGCCATGACCGTGGCGTTACCCGGACCGGCCGGCGGCCACCCAAGTGACCGGCCTAACCGAAGCGCCCGCTGACATAGTCCTCCGTCGCCTTGTTCTCGGGGTTGGAGAAGATCTTGCCGGTCCGGTCGAGCTCCACGAGCTGCCCCGGATCGCCGCTGTTCTCGAGGTTGAAAAAGGCCGTGAAGTCGCTCGCGCGAGCCGCCTGCTGCATGTTGTGGGTCACGATCACGATCGTGTAGTTCTTCTTGAGCTCCCCGATCAGATCCTCGATCGCGAGCGTCGCCACCGGGTCGAGCGCCGAGCAGGGCTCGTCCATGAGCAGGACCTCCGGCTCTACGGCGATCGCCCGGGCGATGCACAGGCGCTGTTGCTGGCCGCCGGAGAGCCCCGAACCGGGTCTGTCGAGGCGGTCCTTGACCTCGTCCCAGAGGTTCGCGCCCCGCAGCGAGCGCTCCACCAGGTCGTCCAGGTCGTTCTTCTTGACCTTCCTGCTGTTGAGCCGCAGTCCCGCCGCGACGTTGTCGTAGATCGACATGGTCGGGAAGGGATTCGGGTTCTGGAAGACCATCCCGATCTGACGGCGGACCATGACCGCGTCCACGTCGGCCGCGTAGATGTCCTGATCGTCGAGGATCACCCGGCCCTCGACGCGGGCACCCTCGATCAGTTCGTGCATGCGGTTGAGCGACCGCAGGAAGCTCGACTTGCCGCAACCGGACGACCCGATCAGGGCCGTCACCTTGTTGGGCCGCATGGTCATCGTGACCCCCTTCACCGCGTGGAAGGACCCGTAGTAGATGTCCAGGTCGGTGACCTGGAGGGTCTTCGCCCCGTTTGCGGTTGCTGTCGTCACGCTCTCTGTTCTCCCTTGATCTGTCTCGGCCACTGGCGCTGATCGGAGCCCGGGACCGTCACCGGGTCTTGACGCCATAGCGGGCGGATATCAGCCGGGCCACGAGAAACAGCACCATCACGATGAGCAGCAGCGTGAGCGCGGCCGCCCACGCCCGGTCGATGTAGGGCTCGTTGGGGACGCCCGGGTTCGCGTACTCGTTGTAGGCGAAGACCGCGAGGTTCTGCATCCGGCCGTCGAACGGGTTGGTGTTGATGGAGGAGAAGACGCCGGTGGTGATCAGCAGCGGGGCCGTCTCCCCGATGATCCGCGCTACGGCGATCATCACCCCCGAGACGATGCCCGCGAACGATGTCGGCAGCACCACCTTGACGATCGTGCGCCACTTGGGCACGCCGAGCGCGTACGCGGCCTCGCGCAGGTGATTGGGGACGATTCTGAGCATCTCCTCGGTCGAGCGCACCACGATCGGGATCATCAGCAGGGAGAGCGCCACGGAGCCCATGACCCCCAGTCGGATCCCCGGGCCGAAGAACAGCACGAACAGCGCGTACGCGAACAGCCCGGCCACGATCGACGGGATCCCGGTCATCACGTCGACGAAGAAGGTGAGGGCGCGCTTGAGCCGCCCCTTTCCGTACTCGTGGAGGTAGATGGCGGCCATGATGCCGATCGGCACCGAGGCGGCCGTCGCGACGCCCGTGATGATCAGCGTGCCGATGATGGCGTGGGAGATCCCGCCGCCCTCCCCCAGGACGCCGCGCATCGTCTCCGTGAAGAGCTGGGCGTCGAACCGGCCCAGACCCCGAGACGCCACGGTGAAGAGCAGGGAGACCAGCGGCGCGAGCGCGAGCGCGAACGCCGAGGCGACCGCGAGGGTGACGGCCCGGTCGGTCGCCTTGCGGCGCCCCTCGACGACCCGCGCCCAGCTGTAGATCGCGACGCCCGACAGGACGACCGACGCGAGCAACAGCAGCGCGATGTTAAACCCGATCAGGAGGAGCGCACCAGCGACGACCGCCGTCACACCCGCGAACACCGCCTGCGGCCCCCAGCGAGGCAACGATCCCTGTACGAGCGACGGCCTCGCAGTGAGCTCGTCACCACGGGAAGACTCGTGACCAACGACCTGATCGCCCCCGTCGCGGTCCTGCGGCCGCTCCTTGCGATCCGGTCCTCCTTCGCGATCCGGCCCAGGCTCACGCTCGCGTGCGAGCTCCTCCTCGGACTGTCGCTGCCGGTCTCGGGGGGGCGTACTCATCAGCCCGCTCCGGAGAACTCGCGCCGTCGATTGATGACAGCGCGCGCCGCCATGTTGACGACCAGGGTGATCCCGAACAGCACCAGCCCGGCAGCGATGAGCGCGTTGACGGCGATCCCCGAGGACTCGGGGAAGTCCAGGGCGATGTTCGCGGCGATCGTGGCAGGGTTGCCCGAGCTGATCAGGTTGAACGTGACCGCTCCGGAGACCGAGAGGATGATGGTCACCGCCATGGTCTCGCCCAGGGCCCGGCCCAGACCGAGCATCGACCCGCTGATCATGGCCGACCGCCCGAACGGCAGCACCGCCATGCGGATCATCTCCCAGCGAGTCGCGCCCAGTGCGAGCGCCGCCTCCTTGTGTCCGCGCGGCGTCTGCAGGAAGACCTCACGCGTCACCGCCGTGATGATGGGCAGGATCATCACGGCCAGCACCACCCCGACCACCAGCATCGTCCTGCCGGTGGACGATGCCGGCCCGGCGAAGAACGGCAGGAAGCCCAGGTTCTCCTCAAGCCACTTCAGGATCCCGAAGGATGCCGGCGCGAGGACGAAGATGCCCCACAGCCCGTACACGACGCTGGGGACAGCGGCAAGCAGATCGATCAGGTAGCCCATGCCCTGGGCGAGGCGGCGCGGGGCGTAATGGGTGATGTACAGCGCGATGGCGATCGCGAACGGGACGGCCAGCATCAGCGCGATCACCGCGGCGAGCACGGTGCCGAAAGCCAGCGGAAGGATGAAGTCGACCAGCCCCTCGCCTCCGGGGAGCTCCTCCGCCGGAGCGGAGATGGCCGGCCACGCCTCGATGAGCAGGAAGATGGCGACCCCCGCCAGGAGGACCAGGATCGTGACGCCCGCCCCGGTCGCGACGCCGGAGAAGATCGCGTCCCCCAGCCGCCGCGGTGAGCGACGACGCACTGCGCCGGGCTCTTTGGTGGTCGTGGTGCTCACGTCAGGTCGTCTCCTGGAGGCGTCGGGTCGAGCGGGTCGAGCGCAGGGCTGAGGCGGGCAGCCCGGGACGCCACCTCCTTGAGGTGACCTCCCGGCCCTGCGCGCTCAGGGCCAGCGAGTTGGCGCTCGCCCGGAGGACCGGAGGGGACCGTACTAGCCGGCCCCTCCGATGGCGTCGACGGCGGGCTGGAACGTCTGGCGCAGCTCGTCGGACAGCGGGGCTCCGCCGGCGTTCTCCGCCGCGGCCTGCTGACCCTCGGGACTGAGGATGTAGCTCTCGAAGCCCTTCACGAGAGCGGCCATGTTCGGGTCCTCGTACTGCGTGCAGGCCAGCTCGTAGGAGACCAGGACGATCGGGTACGTGCCTGACTCGGTGGTATCACGCTGCAGGTCGTAGGCGAACGTGTACTTGCCTCCGCCCTCCACCTGCTCGGAGACCGAGACGATCCTGGCCGCGGCCTCGGGCGACGGAGCGACGAACTCCTCGCCGACACCGATGGTCGCGACGCCGAGTTCGCCGACCTGGCTGGAGTCGGCGTAACCGATCGCGCCCTCGCCTGCCTCGATCGCGTCGACGACGCCGGAGGTGCCGTCGGCGGCCTCGCCGCCCTCGACCGGCCAGTCGCCGCTAACCTCGAAGGTCCATATGTCAGGGGTCACCTCGGACATGTACTCCACGAAGTTCTCCGTGGTCCCGGACTCGTCCGAGCGATTCACCGGGGTGATGCGCAGGTCGGGCAACTGGGCCTCGGGGTTGTCCTGCGCGATCGCCGGGTCGTTCCAGTTGGTGATGTCCTGCTTGAAGATGCTGGCCAGGGTCTCGGGCGAGAGCTGTAGCTGCTCGACGCCGGGAAGGTTGTAGGCGATGGCGATCGGCGAGATGTAGCCGGGGTACTCGACGAGGTTGTCGGGCCCTCCGCAGCGCTCTTGGGCGCCCGTCAGCTCCTCCTCCTCGAGCGCGGCATCACTGCCGGCGAACGCGGTGCCGCCGGCGACGAACTGCTCGCGACCGCCGCCCGAGCCCACCGGGTCATAGGAGACCGTGACGCCGGGGTTCGTGTCCTGGAAGCCGACGATCCAGGCCTGCATCGCGGCGTCCTGTGCGCTGGATCCCGCGCCGGCCAGGGTGCCTTCCAGCTCCTCCGTCGGCTCGCCGCCGCCGGCGGCGCCGCCCCCGCCCTCCTCCTCACCGCCGCAGGCAGCGACACCCAGCCCAAGGGCCAGGCACGAAAGCACGGCTGATGTACGAAATGACCTCATAGAAGCTCCTTCGGGTTGTTGCGTCCCACTGCCGGGCGCAACCCAACCAGGGCTCGCCCGCCAGTCTGTTACCGAGCGGTGGCGGTGATGTGAAAGTCGTGTGAACGTGCTGGGGCCGTGGGCTCGGGCGCGAAGCGGTAGCCGAAGCCCACGTGGGTGTGGATGAAGCACCAGCCCGGCTGCGCCCTCTCCAGCTTCACGCGCAGGCGGCGCACGTAGACGTCGACCGAGCGGTCGCCGTTGCGCAGCACCCCCTGCCAGGCCAGGGCGTACAGCTCGGCGCGGGAGACGACGCGTCCCTCGCGCCGAGCCAACGCTGTGAGGAGGTGGAGCTCGCGCACCGACAGCGCCAGCGCCCGGCCGTCAGCGAGGACCAAGCCCTCGTCGGGTCGGATCTCAAGCTGCGCCGTGCGCAGCGCGTCGCCCTGGCGCGCGGTCTCCATGATGCGGTCGTGAAGATGACCGTCCCGGAGGCCTCTGCCGTTACCCGGTCGTGAACGCCCGGTGAAAGACCGGTGAAGCGGCCTTCCGCGCCTCGCGGGCGGAGGTACGGTCGCCAGGCAGATGGTGCCCCGCCTCGTCTCCGCCGCGCAGCCGACCATCCCCCAGCTGCTCGACGCCTTCGGCAGCGAGGTGGAGCGCTGCGCCCGACTGACCCGTGAGCTGCTGGCCAGCTTTCCCGAGCGGCCCGAACTCGCGAGGGACATCAAGGACTGCGAGCACGAGGGCGACGCCATCGCCCGCGAGCTGATCCACGGCCTGGGCCGCGGCGCCGGCGCCGACCTGCCCTTCGACGCGCGGGAGGGGCTGCGCCTGGCCACGGCGGTGGACGACATCATCGACCACCTTGAGCAGGCAGCCGAGATGCTGGGGCTCTACGCGGTGGAGGCCACCATGGAGCAGGCCATCGCGCTGGGCGACGTGCTGGTGGGCGCCGCCGGCGAGGTGGCCGGGGCGCTGCGCAAGCTTGGCGCCGGTGATGACCCGGCTGCCCACCTGGCCGAGATACACCGCCTCGAGAAGGAGGCCGACCGCCTCAGCCGCGCGGCCGTCGCGTCGCTGTTCATCGAGCGCATCGACCCGATGGTGGTCATCCGCTGGAAGGACATCTTCGACACGCTCGAGGACGCCGCCGACGCGTGCGAGCACGTCGCGCACCTCATCGAGGGCATCGAGCTGCGCCGCGGGTGACGGAGTAGCACGGCCCGTACTTCGATCGATTTCTATTTGCATGTGTCGATGTAATGCGCCACCTTCCGGAGGCAGCCTGCTCCAGCCTCGAGATGGAGGTCCCCGTGAAGTCCGTCCTGTTCATCTGCACCCACAACGCCGGCCGCTCCCAGATGGCCCAGGCCTTCTTCGAGCGCGACGCCCCCGCCGACGTGCGCGCGGAGTCGGCCGGCAGCGAGCCTCGCCGGGAGGGCGTCTGGCCGGCCGTCGTCGAGGCGATGGCGGAGGTGAGCATCGACCTCTCGGCTCGCCGGCCGAAGAAGCTCTCCGTCGAGATGCAGCTCCACGCCGACTGGGCCGTCACGCTGGCCTGCGGCGCCCCGTGCCCGTTCGTCCCGGCGACCGTCGAGGACTGGGACGTGCCCGACCCGGCCGGCCGGCCGCTCGAGGAGGTCCGCGCGATCCGCGACACGATCGAGGCTCGCGTCAAGCATCTCGTCGAGCACCGCCTCGACCTCATCCGGACCGACCGGACAGCGCACGAGCTGCGCCTCGAGAAGCTGCTGCCCGTGCTGGCCGAGGAGTTCGCAGGCCTGCGCTCCGATGCGGAGATCCGCGCCTGCGCCGACGCCGTCCTCAGCCAGTTCGCCGATGCGCCGGTGCGCAGCCACGTCATGGCGATCGCGTGTCGCAAGGCGCGCGAGTGCCTGCGCGCCGAGCACTGCGACGCCCTCCCCGCGTGAGCTCCGGCGCGACCGCCACCCGGCCGGCCGACGTGGTCGGCCGGCTGTCCACCCTGGATCGCTACCTGCCGCTGTGGATCGCCCTGGCCATGGCCGCCGGCCTGGGCCTGGGCACGCTGGTCCCCGGCCTGGACGACGCCCTGGACGCGCTGACCATCGGAACGGTCTCGCTGCCGATCGCGTTGGGACTGCTGGCGATGATGTACCCGGTCCTGGCCAAGGTCCGCTACGAGGAGATGGGCAGACTGACCGGCGAACGGCGCCTCATGGGTGCGTCGCTGGCGCTCAACTGGGTCTTCGGGCCGCTGCTGATGTTCGCGCTGGCCTGGCTGTTCCTCGCCGACCAGCCCGAGTTCCGCACCGGCCTGATCATCGTCGGGCTCGCGCGGTGCATCGCGATGGTCCTCATCTGGTCGGATCTCGCTCGCGCCGACAACCAGGCCACCGCGCTGCTGGTCGCGATCAACTCCCTGTTCCAGATCGTGGCCTACAGCCTGCTGGGCTGGCTCTATCTCACGGGCCTGCCGGCCCTCCTGGGCCTGGACACCCAGGGCTTCGAGGTCTCGCTGTGGGAGGTCGCACGGACCGTCCTGATCTTCCTCGGGATCCCGCTGCTGGCCGGCTACCTCACCCGCCGCGAGGGCATCCGGCGCCGTGGCGAGCAGTGGTACACGGAGCGGTTCCTGCCGCGGATCGGCCCGGTCGCCCTGTACGGGCTGCTGTTCACCATCGTGATGCTCTTCGCCCTGCAGGGCGAGGCCATCACCGGCGCGCCGCTCGACGTCGTGCTGATCGCGATCCCGCTGCTCGTCTACTTCCTCGTCATGTTCTTCGCCTCGTTCGCGCTGGGCCGCGCGATGGGCCTCGGCTACCCGCGCACTGCGACGCTGGCCTTCACGGCCGCCTCGAACAACTTCGAGCTGGCGATCGCCGTCGCCGTCGGGGTGTTCGGCGCCACGTCCGGGCAGGCGCTGGCCGGCGTCGTCGGCCCGCTGGTCGAGGTGCCCGTGCTCGTGGGCCTGGTCTACGTGGCCCTGTGGCTCGGGCGGCGCTGGTTCGGCGAGAGCGAGGTCGCAGCGCACCCGATCGCCGCGGTGGCGACCCCGGAGGGCGCGCGGTCGTGACTCGTGTCGCCATCAACGGGTTCGGCCGCATGGGCCGTCTGGCCCTGCGCGCGGCCTGGGGCCGTGAGGACCTGCGATTCGTCCACGTCAACGAGCCCAAGGGCGACGCGGCCACCGCAGCGCACCTGCTGTGCTTCGACTCCGTCCATGGCCGCTGGGACCGCGCGGCCGGCGGGGACGGCGACACGCTGACCGTCGACGGCCGGGCGCTGGCCTACAGCGACGCAGCCGAGCCCGGCGACGTGCGCTGGGACGAGCACGGCGTCGACGTCGTCCTGGAGTGCTCGGGCCGGTTTCTGACCATGGCGGCGCTCGAGCCCTACTTCGAGCGGGGCGTCAAGAAGGTCGTCGTCGCCGCGCCGGTCAAGGACGACCGCGCGCTCAACGTCGTCGTCGGCGTCAACGACGACCGCTACGAGCCGGCCGTCCACGATGTCGTGAGCGCCGCCTCGTGCACCACCAACTGCCTGGCGCCGCTCGTCAAGGTCCTCCACGAGGGACTCGGGATCCGGCGCGGCTCGATCACCACGCTGCACGACGTCACCAACACGCAGACCATCGTCGACGCGCCGCACAAGGACCTGCGCCGCGCCCGCGCCGCCTCCCTGTCGCTCATCCCGACGACCACCGGCTCGGCGACCGCCATCGGTCTGATCTTCCCCGAGCTGGAGGGCAGGCTCGACGGCCTGGCCGTCCGCGTGCCGCTGCTCAACGCCTCGCTGACCGACGCCGTCTTCGAGGTCGGCCGACCGACCACCGTCGAGGAGGTCAACGCGCTGCTGCGGGCCGCAGCCGACGGGCCGCTGCAGGGCATCCTGGGCTACGAGGAGCGCCCGCTGGTCTCGGTGGACTACAAGGACGACCCGCGCTCGGGGATCGTCGACGCGCTCTCGACGATGGTCACCGACGCCACGCAGGTCAAGGTGCTGGCCTGGTACGACAACGAGTGGGGCTACGCCAACCGGATGGTCGAGCTGGCCGGTACGGTCGCGGCGGGGCTGCGAAGCTGAGCGATGGGGACGGACGCCGCACAGCGCTCGGCCGACCTGCGCAACTACGTCCTGGTCACAGGGGCCTACTGGGCCGACACGATCACCGACGGCGCGATCCGGCTGCTCGTCCTGTTCTTCTTCTACGAGCGTGGCTACAGCCCGATCGAGGTCGCCTCGCTGTTCCTCTTCTACGAGCTCTTCGGCGTCGTCACCAACCTCGTGGGCGGATGGCTTGCCGCTCGGCTGGGGCTGA